>JBBWZK010000104.1:0-10991 GCA_039648975.1 Blastocatellia bacterium | reverse complement strand
GTGCTCATCCAGCAGCCAGGTCACATCGCCGTCCGTGCCATAGTTGGTCAACAGGTAATCGACGAATCGCAAGGCCAACTCGGAGGTCGTCAACTCGCGGGCGTGAATCGCCGCCATCAAAAAGAAGGTCGGCTTCGGGCCGGTGATCTGCCGGTTGGTCAGCGTGATGCCGAACAAGTCCGATCCCGACGTGCCGCCGCTGTGTACTTTTTCCCAGCTCTGGCCGTAGGTGAACACTTCGGCGAGATTCGGATACTGCGTCGCTTTGCTATCGACGTAAGCGCGCATCTCGGCGACTGTGCGATATCCGCCGCTATACGTATTGGTTTTCCGCTGCTGGCTGAAGAGGTCTGTCTGTTGGGGATCGACCTGAATGACCCAGCCCTGGCCGCGTAGCTCTTTGATCTGTGCGTTGGACGTGAGGATAAACAGGTCGTCGCCCTGGCGCATTTCAAGCAGATCGAGGCCGAGTTGCACGAAGCGGCCAACGTCGCGCGCATCCCTGAGCGTGACGCGCGCCACGACCGGCGCATCGTCAGCCGTTTGCGGCGCGGCCAGCGGCGCCGTCGATTGAGTGGCGAAGATGATAATGAAGGCGAGGATGAAAAGCAGCAGCAGGCGATGGCGCATTCCCTTATTCATAAGTCGTCGGTCTCAAGCAGGCCGGAGGCTGTCTCTCTGATGATTCTCCACTGTTGTTGGAAGACTGTGCGAATTACTTTACAAGCCGGAGGAATCTTATGAAGCGGTAATGAGCAAGTCAAGCGGGAAGGGCAGCAAGCCGCCACGAATGGCCGGCGCAAGGTGGCTCGACACCACAGGGTTTAGAGCAAGTTCTAAGATTCCAAGCTCCGTAGGAGCGTAATGTTTATAGATAAAGATGAGTAAGTGCGTACAAGCTCCGTAGAAGCGCAATGTCGATATTACGCTCCTACGGAGCTTGTACGCACCAGACGATTGGCTTCTATAAACATTGCGTGCCTACGGCACTCATTGCCATGCGGTTGATTACTTGCCGCCGGTTTACTTGACGACGACTGTGCCGGCCATGTCCTTGCCGCCCTTCTCGCCATGAAACGAGCAGTGATAGGGATATTTGCCGGCTTTCGTAAACGTATGCGAGAACTTCGCGCCATCGGCGAGCGTGTCAGACTTGAATGAGCCGTCATCGGCTTCGACCGTATGCCGCCCGCCTGAGTTGACCCACTCGACGGTTGTGCCGACCGCGACGGTGACGGTTTTCGGAGTGAATTGAAAACTGCTGACTTTGACCGTAACGGTCGCGGCGGCGCGCGCGGCGGCGCTCGGCTTCTTGACCCGCGCCGTGACGATTGGCGCCATCAAGGTCATCACGAGAGCGCCTGCCAAAATGATATAGACTGTCTTCTTCATGGTGATTTCTCCTTTGTTCAATGAGTAGTCCTGTCACTTCGAGGCTTCAGTGACGTTAATCACACCGGCCATATCCACGCCATGCTTGTCGCCGTGGAATGTGCAAAAGTAAGCATATGTGCCGGGCTTATCGAAGGTGTGCTCGTATTTCCCGTTCGCCGTCAGGGTGTCGGATTTGAACGAGCCGTCGTCGGCTTCGACCGTATGGCGGCCACCTTCGTCAATCCATTCGACTGTCGCACCAGCCGGGATCGTAACTTCTTTTGGCGTGAATTGAAAGTTTGAAATCTTGACGGTGACTCTTGCCGCAACGGGTGTGGCCGGTTTCGTCATGCTGGCCTGCGGCGGCGCGGCGGGCTTGCTTTCGCCTTTGACGTACCAGACATAATAGGTGCCGACGCCGATGAGGATCACCACCCACCAGAGCGTCAGACAGGTTAGCATCCACGGACGGTAACGGTCGAACTTCAAACGTTGCGGCAGCCAATTGGTGGCGGCGACCAGGACGATGTACAGGCCCAGCAGTTCAGCGATGGTGCCGAGCGCTGCATGAATGAATGGCAGATAGTAATAGGCTTCGCGCAAGCCGCCTGGCACCTGTGGCTCGACCTGCTTATGAAATGACGGCGCCATGATCAAGAAGATCATCAACAGATTGAGCAGCATCACGGCAGCCTGACAACGCTTATGCGCATCGAAATTCTTTTTGCGGGCCAGCATCCTGCCCACCAGCAGCGCGACGCCCATGGCAATTTGCACAAGGAGGTTGAGGTCAGCGCGAAAGGTTGCGCCGGTTCCCAGGAATCCGTTCATTGCGTCTCTCCTGACGGTCTGGTTGTGCGATCTGAAAACGGGCGCTGTACTGAGGTTTGCGCCTGCACCTGCTAACTACGGGACATCTGAAAAAGCGGATTGCTGGAACTACTGATTGTTTGCGGCGGCGGCGGGTTGCAATTCGCGGCGCGAGCGACTAATCTGGCGGCACACTCAGGCGGGATCAAATCCACTCCAGCAGGTCGAGGGAGACGTGTATGGCTTTCATTGAAGAGACCATTACGGCTGGCGACGGCTTGCGATTATACCTGCGCCGTCATGAAGCCGTCGGGGCGCGCGGCGAAATCGTCATCGTTCATGGCTTCGGCGAACATAGTGGCAGGTATGGCGCGCTCACCGAACATCTGCTCGCCAACGGCTACTCGGTAACCGCCTACGATCAGCGCGGCCACGGTCTTTCCGATGGCTTGCCGGGCCACGTTGAGGTCTTCAGTGAATATGACGACGACCTCAACAAGGTCATGGCGTTGACACGCAGCCGCGCCAGCGGGCGACCGCTGTTCATCATCGGCCACAGCATGGGCGGGCTGGTGGCCTTGCGCCATCTGGCGCGCAAGGGCGGCACGGTCGCGGGCGCGATCATCTCCGCGCCGCTCATTGCCGTAGCGATTCCTGTGCCGGCGCATAAACTCCTGATCGCCCGCCTCGGCGCACGGTTCGCTCCGCGCCTGCGTCTCAAGAATGAAATCAATCCGGCTGACTTGAGCCGCGACAAGGAAGTCGGCAGAGCTTATGCCGCCGATCCGCACGTTAATCGCAAAGTCAGCACGAAATGGTTTGCCGAAGCAGTGCGCGCCATGGCCGAAGTCAAGGAATGGGCGAGCCAGATTCGCACGCCGATTTTTGTAATGCATGGCACAAAAGACCGATTGGCGAGCGTCGACGCGACGAAAGCCTTGTTTGCCGAGATCGGTTCACCTGATAAGGAACTGGCGATCTATGAAGGTTACTATCACGAGTTATTCAACGAGCCGGAAAAACAGGAACTCTTCGAGCGCGCAACACAGTGGTTATCGCAGCGGGTGTTGGAAAGCATAGTATAAAAGTCTGGAGAGTCTGGAGAGTCTTGAAAGTCTAAAGAATCGAGCGAACTGTTCTCGACTCTCAAGACTCTCTGGACTCTCCAGACTCATTAGCTGGCTGGCTGCCGTTGCGGTCACCTATATATTTCACGAAGATCAGTTCATTGTGCTTCTGGTTGTAGATCAATTCGTCAATCGTCTGTGACGCCAGCATGATGCCGAAGCCGCCGGGCCGCAAGCCTTTCTCTCTGCGAAACTGCATATGCCGGAACGGCTCATCGGCGGGATTGGCGACCGCCGCATGCTTGATCTGATTCAGGTCGAAACCTTCGCCGGGGTCTTTGATCGAATACATGATGGCGCGCTTCAGGCGAATGTATTTCACTTCGACTTTCTTGGTGATGTCGAGCTTGCCGCCATGCTCTATGGCATTATTTAAGAGTTCACGGAAGACCGAGCCGATGGCTTCGCGCGTCTCTTTGGGCAGGTTGCCTTGCAGTTCGGCGAGAAATTTTTGAATCGGCTCGACGGCGGAAAGGTCGCAGGGGGTGCGCAGTTCGATCCAATCCGGTTTGTCAGAGATGACTTCGATCTGGCAATTCGGGTCGCGGCTCATCGCCGACTGCACCGCTTCAACCAGTTCGTCGACGTGAAAGGGTTTGTTAAGAAAATCACACGCCTTGTTGCGAAAAGCGCGGATGACCGCTTCATCAGTCTTGAAGCCGGTCATGATGATGGCGCGTATATCGGGGTAGAGATCGCGGGCGCGCTCCAGCAGCTCCAGGCCATCCATGCCCGGCATCATCACATCCGTCAGCAACAGGTCGACGCGCCGCTGCTCAAGAATCTCCAGGGCCTGCTCGCCACTGCCGACATCAAGCACGTTGCAGCCTTCATATTCGAGCACGCGGCGATACATGCCGCGTCCAGCCGAATCGTCATCAGCAATCAACACGGTCGTCATTAGCGTCCCTCTATCTCGCCTTCGCGCGCCGGCATTCGCCCCGGCTCGCGTCACAGTGGCAACACATCTTCAGCGTCTCGTCAGTCTCTTCGGCTTGAATGCGCTCGTCTGTAATATCAATTTCCAGAGCCTACAGGTCGTCGCTTAATCCGCCACCTATCTTATCATCTTTTTTGATGATGACCAGATGCGCAACGTGCGCCGGCCTGTCTTCAGCGGCGCGAGTCGGGCAGGCGTTTGCCGTTGGAACGCCGCTCACCGCCACGCGCGCTGCGCTGATTGCCTGCGTTACTCGGTCTGCAAGTATTGGCTTTCATCTGGATGCGCGCTCGGATTGCGCTTTCAATTACGCCAACGCCGGCAAGGATGTTGCCTTGAACCGACGCCGGCCACGCATCGGTTCCCGCGCCGCGAACATAGTATAGTGGCGAAGCGGGTTTCAACAAGCCGGCTTGAATTCGCCAACGCGAGCGCATAACATCCGTGGCGGGCAGCCGCATCTATCGTTGCCCCAACCAACTGATGTGCTCAACTGATCTGCATGAATGAAAGCGTCTTGAAAGATACAGCGCCGATTCGCGCCGGCGAAGAACTCGATGCTGCGGCGCTCGAATCTTACCTGCGCGAGCGATTGGCCGACGTGCTGCCCGATGTGCAATTGAGTGACGCGCGCATCGCCATCGAGCAATTTCCCGGCGGCCACTCGAACCTGACTTACCTGATACGCCTGGGCGACCGCGAATTCGTCTTGCGCCGCCCGCCGTTTGGCCCGGTCGCGCCGACGGCGCACGATATGCCGCGCGAATATCGCCTGCTTGCGGCCATCCATCCGGTCTTCGATCTCGCGCCGCAACCCTATCTGCTTTGCGAAGAGACTGCTGTCATCGGCGTGCCGTTTTACCTGATGGAGAGGCGACGCGGGCTGGTCATTCGGCGCGAGATGCCGCGCGAGATTGAAGATAGTTTGCCACTTCGCCGGCAGATCAGCGAAGCGATGGTTGATGCGCTGGCGGCGCTGCATGCGGTTGACATTTATTCGTCCGGCCTGGCGCATATCGGCAAGCCTGTAGGATTTGTTACACGGCAGGTGCGCGGCTGGGCGGAGCGCTGGCAGCGCTCGAAGACCAGCGACGTGCCGGAGCTTGAACGGGTCGTCCAGTGGTTAATCGAGAGAATCCCACCTGAGCCTGAGCCTGCGCGAGGCCGTCCGGCGACGCTCGTGCATAACGACTTCAAGCTCGACAACGTGATGGTAGATGCGCGCCAGCCGTCGCGCCTCATCGCTATCCTCGACTGGGAGATGTGTACGGTCGGCGATCCGTTGATTGATCTGGGTATCGCGCTCTGTTACTGGGCGCAGAAGGACGACCCGGAAGCGCGACGCGAATCGATCAGCCCTGTGACGACCGAAGCGGGCTGGATGACGCGCGATGAAATCGCCGCGCGCTATGCCGAGAAGACCGGGCGCGATGTCGCAGGCATTGCTTTTTATGAAGTCTTCGCGTTGTTCAAAGTCGCCGTTGTCCTGCAACAAATTTACTATCGCTACGAGAAAGGCCAGACGCACGACGAACGCTTCAAGGACTTCGACCGCCGGGTTGCCGGCCTGGCGCGCGCCGCGTGGGAACTGGCCGAACAATCGGGAATTTAGATTATCGGGCTGGGAGCGCGGGCGTCTCGCCCGCCGATCTTTCGCATGCGAGAGATTGCGGGCAGGATGCCCACGCTCCAGGTTAGGGAGAGCACACCGCTTGAGCTTCATCTATCTTATCCGTCACGGACAGGCAGGTACGCGCGACAATTACGATACGCTTTCGGAGATCGGCCAACAGCAGGCGCGTCTGCTCGGCGAACATTTCGCGGCTCAGAAGATCGAGTTTGCCGCTGTCATTGCGGGCAGCTTGAACCGCCAGCGGCGGACGGCGGAACTGGCCTGTGAAGCGATGGCGCGTGCCGGCGCGAAGCTGCCTGACGTGCTGACGGACGAACGCTGGAACGAATTTAGCCTGCTCTCTGTTTATAAAGCCATCGCCCGTCGATTGATAAGAGATGACGAGCAATTCGCGCGCGACGTGGTAGAGATGCAGGAAGCCATCCGCCGCGACCCGCGCACGACCGCCGGCGCGACCGGGCGTTGCGATCAAGCCGTGATTCGCGCCTGGATGGAGAATCGCTTTCCAGAACTCGACGTAGAAGAGACCTGGGAATTATTTCGCGCTCGCATTCACTCCTGCACAGACACTTTCAACGGTCACGAACAAGCGGTCGCCGTGTTCACGTCGGCGACGCCCATCGCCATTCATGCGGCAGCGGCTCTCGGATTGACTAATGAGAAGCTGATCAGCATTCTCGGTGTGATTTATAATACGAGCGTCACGGTGTTGCGATCAAAGAGCGATGAACTGCGCCTCTTCACGTTCAACTCAGTTCCGCATCTCGATGTCGTGTATCGCACACTGCGGTGATACTCTGTCAGGCTCACTCGCTCAGGCCGTATGACGATGCGCGAGCCTGTCTTATCATGCCTCTATGGAGATCGTATGAATCGGGATAATCTGGATCGAAGTTGGGCGCTCCTGTTCGCGCGGCTCGTGCTGGGGCTGATTTTCTTTATGGCAGGCGTATGGAAGGTCTTCCAACTGGGGCCGCTTGAACATGCGCGCAAATATTTCTTGCCATATTCGGATACGTTCTTGCCAGTGTGGTCGCTGTGGGCTACGGGAGTGATCATCCCCTTCGTTGAATTGCTGGCCGGTGCTCTGTTGATCCTCGGACTACGAACACGCGAAGCTCTGGTCGCGCTTGGATTCGTTCTGGCGACTGTGACCTTCGGACACCTCTTGAGAGAGCCGCTTTACGAGTTCCACACACATGTAATCCCACGGCTTGCCTTGTTGTTGTTTGTCTTCATGCTGCGACGCGACGAAGATCGATTTTCAATAGACTACTTGCTCAGGCGGCGGGAAATGAAAAATGCGGGCGGTGATCATTAATCGTTCAGCGACAGAGGTGCGGCAAAGTTAAGCCGCATCTAAAGGCGGCGGCCCCTCGCCTTGCTTTGGCGATTGCTTTATAACTGCGATTTTCGTATCTGCCCGGCGCGACTGCGAGACCTCAAATCATACGGCCCGGCTTGAATCCCGTACAGATCAATTTGGTGTGCCGCGCGTCGAACCGTCCTTCGACCTGGCTGACACTCTATCTGCCTGGCCGTGAGGATATTGATAACTGCGCGTGGTTGAAAGAAAACGAATCCGCCGCTTGATTTTACATTTCATCCACCCTGCGTGGCATAATGATTGATCATCTTTTTATTATCATACTGATCTGCGCATAATAATAAATGATTGAAGGAGAATTGCATGGCGAAGACGATTGCTAATTATTACAGTGCCGATGACGGCGCTACAGGCGTTATACCGCAGGCACGAAAAGCGGTGGCCGAGTTGCCGCCTAAGCGAATCCTCAACGACCGCAACGCTTGCGAGCAGGAAATCTTGCGCCGCTACGAGTTGCCGTTAATCGTCTTTGCAGGCGAGGCGGCCCCGTCGGTCGAGGACGGCACAAGCGGGCCTTCGATTATTGTCAAACAGCCGGTCAAGCTGGCTGACCGAATCGCTGAAGTATTGCAGCGCATCGATGAGCCCTGGATGTCCACGCCTTATCACCTCAACTATAAGGAAGGTTACATATTTTACAAGATACGCGCGGGCGAGCCTTTCTTCGTGAAAGAGGAAATTCGCCACTCGCTGGAGATGGTGAAGCTCCAGGAGATCGAGCCGAGAAACAGCGCGGTCGTCAGGGAGAATGAACGGCTCAAGCTGGCCATCGCTCAGGCCCTTGAAGACAGGCTCATGGAGATAAGCACCATGAGCGAGCGAAAACGGGAGATCGAAGAGGCCCTCAAACACTGATGCAATACCGAAGTTAGCTTTGACTCGGTGTTCCGGCATCGCTACCTGTACTCATCTCTTGATAACTTGTTTAGCGCAATTGGCCTGTGATTGCCGCCGGGCGATTTGATATACTCACAGCCACTCAAAAAAAGATGGCTTGGAGAAACTCGATGATAAAGATTCGTTTGCTCGCCGCGTTGTTTGGCTGCCTCCTCTCGACCGTGCTGGTCAATGTTCATCCGCTGGCGCAGGCGCAGAATCAAAACGCCCTGGCGAAGCTTTCGCCCTGGGTGATTGAGCATACAAAAGACAATCAGCCAGCCGAATTCCTTGTCGTGCTCACGGATCAGGCCGACCTGAGAGGCGCTGACCAACTGGCGAGCAAAGAGGAAAAGGGCGCGTTCGTCTTCAAGGCGCTGCTCGGCAAAGCGCAGGCGACACAAGGGCCGATGCTCGATTGGCTGAAGGCGAACGGCATCGAACACCAGGCGTTTTACATCGTCAACATGATCTGGGTTAAAGGCAACCTTGACGTAGCGCTGGCGCTCGCGGCGCGCACGGAGGTCACGCGCATCGAAGGCAATCCGCTCATTCATAATCAAACGATAGTCAATGCAGCGCCCCAAACCAAAAAGCCTGATGCAATTGCAGCCATCGAACCGGGCATCATCCATACGAACGCGCCATTAGTGTGGGCGCTGGGCTATACGGGGCAGGGAGCCGTGGTCGGCGGCGCAGACACCGGCTATCTATGGAACCACGATGCCCTCAAGCCGCATTATCGCGGCTGGAATGGCTCGACCCCCAACCACGATTACAACTGGCACGACAGCATACATGACAGCACGGGCAATCCTTGCGGCAACGATTCGACGCAGCCGTGCGACGACGACGGTCATGGCACACATACAGTCGGCACGGCGACCGGCGGCGATGGCGGCACGAACCATATCGGCATGGCGTCGGGCGCGAAATGGATCGGCTGTCGCAACATGGATCGAGGCGATGGCACGCCCGCTAGATATACCGAGTGCTTTCAGTTCTATCTTGCGCCTTACCCAGTAGGCGGCACGCCTGCACAAGGCGACCCGACGAAAGCGCCCGATGTGACGACTAATTCATGGAACTGTCCGGCAGCCGAAGGTTGTAATTCGGGCACGTGGGGCGTGATTCAATCGGCGATGCAGGCGCACCGCGCCGCTGGCATCATCACGGTCGTCGCCGCAGGCAATTCCGGCTCATCCTGCTCGACGGTTTCTGATGCGCCATCCTTCTTCCCCGAAGCGTTCACCGTCGGCGCGTTAAATACGGGCGGCGATACTATCGCTTCATTCAGCAGTCGCGGCCCTGTGCTGGCTGACGGCAGCAATCGCCGCAAGCCCGACATCGCTGCGCCGGGAACCGGCACGCGCTCGGCGCTCAACACAGGGGTGAGTAATTACGGGAGTAAGAGTGGCACCTCGATGGCGACGCCACACGTTGCCGGCGCGGTCGCCCTCATCATCTCCGTGCAGCCAAAATTGCGCGGCCAGGCGGCGACGATTGAAGGCATCCTCGAAGATTCTGCGTTTCATATTACATCGTCGTCTTGCAACAGCAGCGGCTCGCCGAACAACGTCTTTGGCTATGGGCGGCTCGATGTGAAGGCCGCCGCCGATATGGCATTAACCGTGGCTTCGCCGCAGAGCCAGAGCTTCAGCGCGGTGGGCGCGGAGGGCGCGCTTATTGTGAGCGCCCCGGCGGCGGCAAGCTGGACGGCGACGACCAGCGACAGTTGGATCTCTATCTCCAGCGCCAGCGGCACAGGCAACGGCACGGTAAACTTCGTCGTGCGCGATAACACCACAGGGAATGTCCGCACCAGCACGATCACCATCGCGCGGCGCAACTACACGATTCGCCAGGAAGGGCTCAATTCGGGCGGTTGCAGCTACGCACTGTCGCCGAGTTCGCAGTCTTTTTCTGCTGCCGGCGGCAGCGGCAGCTTTTCGGTCACAGCCTCCCCGGAGTGCGTCTGGAGCGCGCAGAACAATGTAAATTGGATTACGATCACTTCGGACAACGGCGGCAGCGGCAACGGCAGCGTGACTTATACGGTGGCGTCGAAAGCCGCCGGCGCGGCGCGCAAAGGCACGATCACCGTGGCCGGCAAGGTCTTCACGGTCAAGCAGAAATGAGGCCGGCGCTTTCTTGAGCGCGCCGCCAGCCGCGTGCTATAGTCAGCGCGACCGCCAAGCCTGTGAGGAGTTGTCAGTGCAATTCAAGTTGAAATCGCAGATCATGGATGGGCCGGGCATCAGCCGCGCGCTCTCGCGCTTGGCTTCGGAAATTGTCGAACGCAACGCCGGCATCGAAGATTTGCTGCTGGTCGGCATACGCCGCCGCGGCGTGCCGCTGGCCGAGCGCATCGCCGACAAGATCGCCCAGCTCGAAGGCAAGCGCCCATCTGTCGGTCAACTCGACATCACGCTCTATCGCGACGACTTGTCGACTGTCGGCCCGCGCCCTGTCGTTAATCGCACGGAGATCCCCGCAGACGTCACCGACAGCATCATTGTGCTCGTCGATGATGTACTGTACACGGGCCGCACGGTGCGCGCCGCGCTTGATGAGTTAGTCGATTTCGGTCGCCCGCGCCGCGTCGAACTGGCCGTGCTGATTGATCGCGGCCATCGCGAATTGCCCATTCAAGCCGATTATGTCGGCAAGCAAGTGCAAACCACCGACGCTGAAATCGTCAAAGTGATGCTTAAAGATTACGACGAAGAAGAACAGGTGATCGTCGTCGAGAACGAATAGTGATACGTGATGCGTGATGCGTGATCGTCGGATCAGTGACGATACATCACGCATCACGCATCACGTATCACGCGAACATGGCAT
>JBBWZK010000086.1:0-11044 GCA_039648975.1 Blastocatellia bacterium | reverse complement strand
ACGCCGAGCGATCCGCCGTCGGATGCCGTTGTGCTGTTTGACGGCAAAGACCTGTCGGCGTGGCGCAGCGCCAGCGGCAGCGGCGAAGCCAGATGGCAGGTCAGAGACGGCTACATGGAAGTCGCGGCGAAGACCGGCGACATTGCCACGAAACAGGACTTCGGCGATTGCCAGTTGCACATCGAATGGGCGACGCCCACGGAAGTGAAAGGCGAAGGCCAGGAGCGCGGCAATAGCGGCGTCTTTCTCATGGAACGCTATGAAGTGCAGGTGCTCGATTCCTATAACAACACGACCTACTATCATGGCCAGGCCGGAGCCGTGTACAAGCAGCATGCGCCGCTGGTCAACGCCTGCCGCAAACCCGGCGAATGGCAGACCTATGACATCATCTTCAAAGCGCCGAAGTTTGACGAGCAGGGCAAAGTCACCGAGCGCGCCCGCGTCACCGTGTTGCAAAACGGCGTGTTGATTCAAAACAACGTCGAGATTTACGGCAACACCTGGCACGACAAGCCGGCCCTTTATCTGCCGCACGGCCCGAAAGCGTCATTGAAATTACAGGATCACGGCAACCCTGTGCGCTATCGCAACATCTGGGTCAGACCTCTGTGATTGCTGATCAGGGCGTTTTCAAATGAAGATGATCATTCCGGGCGGCCACCGCAGGGTCACCCCGGAATGATCGTCGCACAAACCGAGGCGAGCCGCAGTCCGCGTCCCTATGCAACTGTCAACGCCTTGCTACAGTCGCCTGTGTCTTCTGCGCCAGCGGTAGACTGAAGCGGCTGATGGGTGGGTTTTTTTCTCACGAAAAAGTCAGCTTCATTACACCTAACTGTTTGCTGGACTTCTAATTCCTAAAGTGCTATAACCCGAACGTCAAGTGGTTAATCAACAAGCTGCTCAGGGTCGAATCGTAAAAGAAAATCAGCACGCGTTTCTCCGCTGGATATATCCAATCTCGGCGGGCTCACGGCATACAATATCTTTACTGTGAATATCTGCCGGGCTGGATTTAGAGCGGTTTGCGATTGGATGTAGGGCAGGCGGTGCAATTTGGAGTGCGGTGACTTGTCACCGCTGTGCGTCCTCACAAAGGCTAAAAGCTGCGACCAGTCGCCGCACTCCAAATGCTGCCGCCCTCCCTTTCTTATGCGGTTTAATTTAGATCAACAGTAGACGACGCATTCAAGGCAGGAGCCAGCCCCGGCGATCCTGCCAGAAAGGCCCCCACCATGAAACACCTCCTTCTCTTTGTGGTTGCGTTCCTCTATCTTCTGGTAACCCTCCTTCCTCCCTCTTGCGCGGACACTGTCGCTCAAGAAGCTTCGTTCAAAGCGACCATCGACAGGCAACGCACGCTCAACATCGAGGGAACCGACGCTGCGGAAACGATCATCATGGAAGTGACCGACGAGCCTGCGTCGGTAGCCATCGAGTACCGCAAAACGGACGGAACGGGGACGCCCCAGAAGGCGTCTTTCCTCCTCAGCGCCTTCGACCGTCTGGTCGTCAACGCGCGCGGCGGAGCCGACTTCGTCAACATCATCGATGCGGCGGAACTGCTCGACACTCAGAAGAAGACCCTCAACCTCAATGGTGGAGAAGGCGACAACATCGTTGTAGTCTCTCATCTTCCGTTCAGGCCGGAGACAGCTAGGCAAATCATGCGCTTGCTGAATCTTTCCAGCCAGCTTGAGGACATCGCCAAGCGCGCTGGCGAAGCGACATCCCAGGCGCTGGTGAACGAGGCGATGAAATTGATTGAGAGCGTTCGCGTCAATCTGGCGGACGTGTCGAAATCCCTGGCCGCCGACGCCGAGAAGCAGTTGTTCGACCCCGCACGTGAGATGGTCGAACGTAGCGGGCCGCAGTTAACTGACCTGGGCAATTCGCTCAGCACCAGGCGCGACAACCTCGCCAAGCAGCACAGCGATTTCATAGAAGAACTGACGAAGAAGTATGGCCCCCCCGCCGGCGGCTACCCGCCGGACGACGACAGCGAACCGGCCAACCTGAGGCCCGACGCTGACCGTCCAGATTCGGACCCGGCGAAGGAAAAAGAGGCAAATGATGTGCGGGTGCGAGCCGAGCAGTTGGCACAAACCGGGTTGAAGTTAGGTGACGATGCAAAAGCCCAAATCGAGCAAAGAAGCCAGCAGATGGAGAGCAATGCGGCGGGAATTGAGCGGCAAGCTGCTGAGTTTGAGAGAAAGGCTGAAGAATTAGCCGCCAGAGCGGAGACCCTTGCTGCGCAGGGCGAGAGGGATATGACGGCGGCATCCGACCGCGTACTCGCAGTCGTCGCGGAACTTAGGCTCATGGAAAGGAGCTTCCAGGAGGCGGGGATGGCCCTGCATGATGAACTCCTCCGGGCCGTCTCGATGACGCCCACCACAAAACCGAACGCCGCGAAGGTGGCAGCAAGTGGCTGTAATACTCCGATTGTCACGACCCATAATTACACGGGCGGCGGCAGCACTGATTTCTTCTTTCCCTTCGCAGCGCCCACTCAAAGCTGGTCCATCAACGGCGGCGGCGGCTCCGACTTCCTTTTTGGCGGCTTCGCCGCCGACAACATCAACGGCGGCCCTGGCAACGACGTTATATGCGGGTTGAAAGGGGATGACCACATTCATGGTGATGATGGCACGGATTTCTTGTTCGGAGAGTTCTTCATTGACTTCCCTTTTCTTACAGGGAGTGACTGCATCTGGGGCGACAAGGGCGTCGATCTCGTCGTCGGCGACAATTTCATCGACACCGCGTCGGGCACGCCCGGAGGGGACGATAACCTGTGGGGCGGCGACGGCACCGACATCGTCATAGGCGACGATGTGCTGGAGGTGCCCAACTTCCCAAACTTCAACGTCGTCACGTTGGAAATCTTCAGCCAGACCCATCCCGGCGGCAGTGACGAGATTGAAGGGAACGACGGCACCGACATACTGTTCGGCTGCGGCGGTAGCGACCCGAAGATCAATGGGAACAACGGCATGGACTTTGCTGAAGGGAACGGCGGCGACGATGTCATCGACGGCGGCGATGGCCAAAATTTTTCGTTGTGCAACACGACCATAGACATCGGCAACCTGCTGCTCGGCGGCGACGGCAATGATGATGTGACGGGTGGCGCCGGCATCGACGTCATCTTCGGCAATCTCGGCGACGACAAGCTGACCGGCAAAGATCAGGTCGATCTCATGTTCGGCAACCCAGGCAAGGACATGATGCACGGCGACGCGGGCGGCACGATCTGCGTCGTCAACAGCGTGCCCATCCGTTTAGGCAACCTGATGTTGGGCGGCACTGAAGACGACAAGATGTGGGCCGGTGGCGACCTCGACATCATGTTTGGCGAGGCCGGCGACGATGAACTGCGCGGCTACGACGGCAGCCTTCAGCAGCCGTTCGCCGCCGACGCCGATCTGCTGTTCGGCGGCAGCGGCAACGACTATCTGCAAGGAGACAATGAGGCTCTCACGCTGATGGTTTCCGTGGATTTCATGTTTGGCGGTCCCGGCATCGATGACATGCATGGCGGCAGAGACATTGATTTCATGTTCGGCGGTCCCGGCCCGGACCACATGTATGGCGACAGCAACAGTCTTCTTCTGGTTGCCTCGATTGACCTCATGTTCGGCGGCTCGGACGACGACTGGATGGATGGCGGCAACGGCCTCGACCTGATGTTTGGCGGAGACGGCAATGACACGATGCTGGGGGACGACGAGACCGCCGGCCTCATCTCGTCTGACTTCATGTTTGGCAACTCAGGGGATGACACGATGAACGGCGGCTGCTCGTCCGACTTCATGTTTGGCAACGACGGCGCGGATCACATGCTTGGCGACTCGAACTATTTATGGGAACCTTTTTCCAACGATTTTATGTTTGGCGGCTCGGGGTCTGATTATATGGATGGCGGGAACGCCATGGACTTCATGTTTGGCGGCCCTGACTGCGACACCATGTTGGGCGACAACAGCCTCCCCGGCAGAATCACCATCGACTTCATGTTTGGCAACACGGGCAATGACAACATGGACGGCGGCGATAGCCCAGATTTCATGTGGGGCGGCGATGGCGACGATCAGATGGTTGGCGACCAGGGGTTTTGGTGGCAGTTGTTATCCAGCGATATCATGTTTGGCAACGACGGTTGCGACACCATGTTGGGTGGCCGAGCACTCGACTTAATGTGGGGCGACAGAGGGGTGGATCACATGGATGGACAGCAGGGGCCGGACATCATCGTCGGCGGCGACAACAGCGACATCATCGACGGCGGGGATTTGATCGATCTCATCTGGGGCAATAACGGCAACGACCTCATTCATGGCGGCGACTGGCCTGATTTCATTTGGGGCAATGACGGCAACGACTGCCTGTATGGCGACGACGGGCAAGACTTCATCTGGGGCGATCAGGGGAACGATTGCCTACACGGCGGCAGTCACGTAGACCTGCTCTTCGGCAACGACGGGGATGACCTGATCTTCGGCGACGATGGGCGCGACCTCCTCTTCGGCGGTTCCGGCGACGACAAACTTGATGGCGGCGGCAGCTTCGATGTCATTTTCGGCGGGTCGGGCCAGGACGAGGGCTGGCGCGGCCCTGGAGGCGCTGTGTTCTTCTCCGTTGCGACCAAGCACAACGGCAGCAGCGGCCTCGACTGCGATTGTCAGATCGAAGTCTGCAGGGGCAAGCTTTGCGTCCACAAGTTCAACGATCTCAACGGCGACGGCATCCAGAACAACGGCGAGCCGGGCCTGCCGAACTGGTCGTTTACCGTGACGGCTTCATGCGTCGGTGGATCGCTGATCACGGATGCGAACGGCAACGCCTGCGGCGACTTCTCCGCCGGCACCTACACGATTGTCGAACAGCCACAGAGCGGCTGGATGGCAACTACGCCAACGACGCAGACCGTTACCGTCACAGTCGGTCAGACCACGAACATCAGTTTCGGAAACCGTCAGGACACGGGCATGCTCTGCATACACAAGTTCAACGACAGCAACGGGAATGGCGTCCGCGACCCTGGGGAGCCGGGGCTACCAAACTGGTCGTTTACGGCGACGAATTCGAGCGGCGCGAGCACCTCCTTTGTGACGCTCTCGAACGGGGTCATCTGCCATCCCTTGCCGGTAGGGACTTACACGGTCGTTGAGACGGCGCAAAGCGGCTGGACGGCAACCACGCCGACGACGCAGACGGTCACGATCACAGCCAATGCGGAGACTGACGTGGACTTCGGGAACTGGAGGCCAGTCAACCAGGGCATGCTCTGCATACACAAGTTCAACGACAGCAACGGGAATGGCATCCAGGACGCCAACGAACCCGGAGTTCCCGGCTTTGTCTTCCAGATAAGTGTCGGCGGCGGCGTCATGGTCCTCACCTCCGGCACAGACGGGACCATTTGCACGAGTCTCCCTCCGGGAACATACACGGTGACTGAGTCGCCGAAGCCGGGCTGGACAGCAACCACACCAACGACGCAGACCGTTACCGTCACAGCCGGCCAGACCACGAACATCAGTTTCGGAAACCATGTGGTAAAAGGAGAGCCCGGCAAGCTCTGTATCCTTAAATTCAACGACGTGAACGGGAACGGCGTGCAGGATGGCACAGAGACGGCGCTCCCCAACTTTGTCTTCCAGGTGAGCGGAGGCAACACTATCACGATGGTCACCACCGGCCCGAACGGAATCATCTGCACAGGCTTCCCTGCGGGAACCTACACAGTGGTCGAGCAGACGCAAAGCGGCTGGATAACGACCACGCCGACGACCCAGATCGTCACGGTCAACACCGGCGGGACGACGAACGTTAGCTTCGGGAACCGGCAAGCCTTTCTACGCTCTACTGAGAAAAAGGTTAAAAAGAAGCCGGGAAGCGCTATGAAGAAATGAGGAGAAATCGCGTCAGCAGACGCCGTACGCCCTGACCTATGTCGTCAGGTTTTCAGCTTCGCCGCCTTCGGGGCCGTAAAACAACACCCACACGGCGAAGTCATCGCTGAAACGCTCGAACCGATGGGCTTCGCCGGCGGCGGCAAACAGGAAATCGCCCGGCTCGAACTTCTGCCGCGCACCTTCGCAGACATACTCGCCGTATCCTGCGACGACGATATATACCTCATCGCGGCTATGCGGCTTTTGCGGATCGACGCCGCGCGGCGCATAGATTTCGAGGTGCAGACTGCCGTGCGTAAACAGGGTTACAAAACGCTCGCCGCGCTCGCCGGGCAGTTTGGCCAGCGCCTCTTGAAATCCCACCTTTCGCCGGCTCTCTCGGATAGCGTCTGGAGAAGCGGGTTCTTTGCTCATCGTCCACCTCGATTCGTTTGATCATGATTAAGGCAGCTAACGATGATTGTCTGACAGAATAAACGGCGCGGCAAGCAACCGCCGACCCTCTATTGATCGCCCACCGGTCTTCTGCTTTCAGCGCGCCTGACTTCCACCTTCCTTTCACCAGTGGTTATAGTATCTATGGAAGAGGCGATCACGCAGCACGTCATCGGGCGCTTAAATAACTAGGCAGGAGAAAAGAAAGAGATGGAAAAACGTCAACTCGGCAATTCTGGATTGGTCGTTGCCCCGCTCGCTTTCGGCGGCAACGTCTTTGGCTGGACGGTCGATGAGCCGACCTCATTCAAACTGTTAGATGCGTTTGTCGCCGCAGGCTTCAACCTGATCGATACGGCGGATATCTATTCAACCTGGGTTCCGGGCAATCAAGGCGGCGAATCCGAAACGATTATCGGCAGATGGTTGCGGCAAAGCGGCAAGCGCGATCAGGTCATCATCGCTACAAAGCTCGGATTGGAGATGGGCCCTGATCAGAAGGGACTATCAAAATCCTATATCATGCGCGCCGTCGAAGCTTCGCTCAGGCGCTTGCAGACCGACACCATCGATCTGTATCAAGCGCATCAGGACGATGCCCATACGCCGCTTGAAGAAACGCTGGAAGCCTTTGCGCGCTTGATCGAGCAGGGCAAGGTGCGCGCCATCGGCGCATCGAACTACACAGGCAAGCGGCTCGCTGAGGCCCTGGCCGTCAGCCGCGAGCGCGGGCTTCCCCTGTATGAAAGCCTGCAACCAAACTACAACCTCTATGACCGTGCGGAATATGAAACAGACATGGAGCCGATCTGCCTCGAAAATAACATTGGTGTGATCAGTTACTTTTCGCTGGCGAAAGGCTTTCTGACGGGCAAGTATCGCTCGGAGGCTGATCTGTCAAAGAGCCCGCGCGGCCAGGGCATCAAGGCTTATCTCAATGAGCGGGGCTTTCGCATACTGCGGGCGCTGGATGAAGTCGCCGAACAGTATCATTCAACACCGGCGCGCGTGGCGCTCGCCTGGTTGATTGCGCGTCCGAGCATCACCGCGCCCATCGCCAGCGCCACGAGCCTGGAACAACTAGACGATCTGATCGCCGCGACCCAACTCGAATTGGATCAATCGGCGATAGAAAAACTGAATCAAGCGAGCGCCTATTAGGCGCAAGACAATAAACTGCTGCCTGATTGCGCCGCGCTATTCTCTGGTAGTGCCGAGCCGTTCGGGTGTTTCGACGCCGATCAGCAGGTTCCACAGATTGTAATGTATGTCATCTTTGGCGACGTACCAGTTGTCCGGCCCTGCGGCCATGTCTCCGGTCGCGGTGAACTCGCCGCGCTCCAGATCATTCAAGTCAACGTAGGTCGCGCCTTGCTTCAGCCGCGCGCCTTCGGGCTGTACGACAATCTGCTTGAGATCGTCATCGAGCAGATGGCTTAAGCGGCGATGCGCGCCTTTAATGTCGTAAGCCGTGCGCATCGGCGTCGTAGATGGCGTACCGATGTTCTGCCCGGCCATGGCGTTCGGGTTCAGGTCGCGCATGTACTCCGGCGGATGTTTATCGAGGTCAACTTCCTGCGGTTTCTCTTTTGACATAGTATCCCCCTTGAGATGACGTTGCGAGCGTCAAGCGGCGCACATTGATTCTAACTGCAATGACCATGCCACCCGCCGTATCAACTCCTTCGGCCTTCGTATGCGCCGGGATGTGCCTCGCTGAAATGAAAAAAGACGTATCAGTTTGCTGCAATGTTTGACGATTCTGCAAAAGCTAGCGGCAACAGTGCGCGCCTTTATTGCGGCAGGTTCATGCGACGCAGAAGGTTATGGTAGCGCTCATCGGCGCGTAGAGGGTCGAATCGCGGATCGACTTTAATTCTTAGCAGCCGGTCATCACGCAGCGCCAGGGCTTTTTCCAACAGCGCAAAGGCGCGGTCTTTGTCGCCAAGCCCTGCGCAGACCGCTGCCGCCTGCGCCCAGGCGGGAGAGAATTGCTCGGCCAGCGCCAGCAGTTTTTCAACCATCGGCTCGGCCTTGTCGCGCTGTCCGCTGGCGGCATATCCATAGCCCAGTACGCCCATCCTGAAGATATCGTCTTCGCCGCCGGCTTCAATGGCGATCTGGCTCTCGCGAATCGCCTCGTCAAGCATTCCATTTGCTTGATAGGCCCACATCAATAGGCGATGCAATCCGGCGAATTGTTTGTCGATCTCTAGCGCCTTGTTCGCCACGTCTATCGCCTGTTCGGGACGGCGCGCGTAAATATACAAGTAGCCCATGTTGGCGTTGATAGCGAGCGACAGCGGATCGAGTCTTTGCGCGCTGGTGATCTCAAACAAGGCTTCATCCATGCGGCCAAGCGTCTCCAGCAGTTGAGCATAGTAGTGATGCGCGGTGGGCTGATTCGGGCTTAATTCTATGGCCCGCTTCAGGGCTTTTTCGCTCTCTGCCCAATTCCAATCCGAGTTTCTTAAAACGAAGCCTAACGCGGCATGGGCTTCCGCCAGATTCTTATCAATCGCAATCGCCGTCAGCGCGGCCTTCTTCGCCAGTTTATACTGCTCTTCCCGCCGCGCCACCGTTAACGTCCGGCTGGCCCTGGTGGCATAAGCGTCAGCCAGCCCGGCGTAGGCCAGCGCATAGTCAGGACTGATGCGTATCGCCTGCTCGAAATGCTCTATCGCCTTAGCCATGTCTTCTCTGGTTCGCTTATTCCAGAAGTAACGGCCTTTGAGATACGCCTGATAGGCTTCCACGTCGGCGGTGTAATTCTTCTTGATCAACTGCTGCTCGGCGTCGCTCAGGTTTAATGACAAAGCCCTGGCCAACTGCTCGGAGATGGCATCCTGCATGGCGAAAATGTCGGTGAATTTTTCATCAAGCTGGGCGGCCCATATCGGCGATTTGCTGGCGGTGTGGATCAAGCGCACGGTGACGCGCACGCGGTCGCCGACGCGCTGGATGCTGCCATCGAGAATCGCGTCTGCCCCGAGCGCACGGCCTGCTTCGGCAATATCCTGTTGACCTTCCTCATAGCGCATCACGTCTCTGGTGGGGCGGATGTTTAATTCGCGAATGTTGCTCAGTCGAGTGATCAACGTGTCGGCCATGCCGATGCCGAGCCGCTCGCTGTCATCTGTCGTGTCGAGGCGCTTGAAGGGCAGCACGGCGATGGATTTGATCTTCGATTTATCGACTGGTTTCGCGCGACCGGCGAAGAGGACGTAGGCCACCGCCGCCGCCAACGCCAGCAGTACAACCGCCAGCGCGGCGACGGCGCGTGGCGATTTCCATATGCGTATGGATGAAGCCGCCGCTGGCAACGCCCTGGTTGACGGCTCTGCTGCCATCAACTCCATGGCGCGCGCCACCTTCAGCGCGCCGCTTTCGCTGGTTGAATACTCGTGATGAATCTCGATGGTTTGTGAAACGGTGTTTTGCTCGAAGACGATTTCGGCGCTTTCATCAATGCGCTCGCGAATCTGAGCGGTGAAGCGATAGCCGCGCTTGGGCACGGTTTCGATGAACTGCTGCCCGCCGGCGTCCTGCCCCAGCGCTTTTCTCAAGACCGAGATGTTGCGCGCCAGGCCGACCTCTTCAACGAACGAGTCGGGCCAGATCGCCCGCATCATCTCATCTTTTTCGACCAGGCTGCCGGCATTTTCGACCAGTATCAACAGCGTGTCGAACGCCTTCGGCGTCAATTGCAGGGCTTCACCGTTACGCAACAAAGCGCGCTCTTTCACATCCAACTGAAACTCGTCGAACTCGAAATAACGCTTCTTTTTCACCATCGCGGCAGCCCTGTAAAGGTTTTGTAAAAGATTTGTCAGGCTTCTGGAAAGATTTTTGGCCAGCCTTTCGCTTATCTTCGCACTTGCAGTAGCGAGCCGGGTTGAGAGGCTTGGACGAAGCGCTCGCTACGGCGCTCATTCTAACTCTGCTGACCGGCAGAGTCCAGCGTGAGCTTTAGCCTATTCCAGCGAGCGAGCGACAAGAACCGTCTCTGGGCGTCAGTCCGAGTCCAGTGGTCAACCGCTCGCGCAAATCAACTCACGAGAGGAACGAATATGACAAAACTGAATCTGAGACTTCTTTGTTGCGCCGTTATTATCGCGACGCTTTGTTCGACCGCCGCTCTGGGCCAGCGCCGTCGCGTCGTGGTCCGTCGCCCGTACACCAGAGTGGTGGTTCGCCCAGGCCACCCCATTCGCCGCGTCCTGCCGGCGGCAGTCGTCGTGCATCCGATCCGCAGGGCGGTCGTGGTGCGCGCGCCACTGGTCTGGCTGCCGGCACTGGCTTGGACGGCAGCGGTCGTGTCTCTGCCGCCTCGCGAACGACTGGTCTGGCAAGACACAGAGGCAATCACTAAGGACGAAGGCTGGGTCGATACCAACTTCGGCATTGATGCAGCAGGTGACGCGCTGTACCTGGATATCAACGGCAAAACCAAACTCAACTTTGCTGAAGTGACGTTTGCCAATGGCAACGTACAGGTTGTGGACTTCAACGAAAAAACCCACAAAACAGGAATCTACAAGCTGCTGGATTTTCGCGACGACCGGCACGTCATGACGGTGCGGATCCTGACGAAATCAGAATCGGACGCCACGAGGCTGGCTGTCTATCTGGCCAAATAGGAAGTCAGCGCGGGCGGATTCACGGATCAAAAGCGCTGGTGTCAT
>JBBWZK010000059.1:0-5793 GCA_039648975.1 Blastocatellia bacterium | reverse complement strand
GGCTGTGGACGATGCGCCAGTTCGCCGGCTTCGGCTCGGCCTTCGATACCAATCAGCGGTTCAAGTACCTGCTCGAACATGGGCAGACCGGCCTCTCTGTGGCGTTCGATCTGCCGACCTTGATGGGTTACGATTCGGATCATCCGTTTAGCGAAGGCGAAGTCGGCAAGTGTGGCGTCGCCATCGCCAGCCTCGCCGACATGGAAGTGCTCTTCGACGGCATCCCGCTCGAACAGGTGACGACCTCGATGACCATCAACGCGCCGGCGTCGATGATTCTGGCTATGTTCCTGGCGGTCGCCGAGCGCCAGGGCGCGGATTGGAAACGGATTGGCGGCACGCTGCAAAACGACATCCTCAAAGAGTACATCGCGCAGAAAGAATGGATCTATCCGCCGCGCCCGTCGATGAAGCTGATCACCGACACGATTGAGTTTTGTACTAAAGAAGCGCCGAACTACAATCCCATTTCGATCAGCGGCTATCACATACGCGAAGCCGGCTCGACAGCTTTGCAGGAATTGGCATTTACATTACGCGACGGCATCGAATACGTGCAGTACGCCGTCAACGCCGGCCTGGATGTCAATGAGTTCGCGCCGCGCTTGAGCTTCTTCTTCAACGCGCATAACGATTTCTTCGAAGAGATCGCTAAGTATCGCGCCGCCCGCCGCATCTGGCACAAGGTGATGCGCGAGCGCTTCGGCGCGACCAACCCGCGCGCCTGGACGCTCAGGTTCCACACGCAGACCGCCGGCGTCAGCCTGACGGCGCAGCAGCCTTTGAACAATATCGTGCGCGTCGCGATTCAAGCGCTCGCCGGCGTGCTGGGCGGCACACAATCGCTGCACACCGATGCCTATGATGAAGCGCTCGCTTTGCCTTCGGATAAAGCGGCGCTGATTGCGCTGCGCACGCAGCAGATCATCGCCCACGAATCGGGCGTCACCAACACGATTGATCCGCTCGGCGGCTCCTACTTTATCGAGAAGCTAACGCGCGACATGGAAGAAGGCGCGTTTGATTACTTCCGTAAGATCGACAGCTTCGGCGGCATGGTCGAAGCCGTCGACGCGGGCTTCCCGCAGCGCGAAATTCAGGATTCGGCTTACGAATATCAGAAGGCCGTCGAGACCAACGACAAGATCATCGTCGGCGTCAACGACTACGTGATGAGAGAAGAGCCGGCGGATGTGAACCTCTTGCAGATTAATGAATCGGTGGCGCGGCTTCAGGCCGAACGATTAGCACGCTTGCGCGCCGAACGCGACAACGCGAGAGTCGAAAAGAGCTTGAAGAATTTAGCTGACGGCGCGCGGGCAGGTGAGAACACCATGTATTTGCTGCTCGAAGCGGCGCGCGCCTATGCGACGCTCGGCGAGATGTGTGACGCGCTCAAGCCGGTCTACGGCATCTATCAGGAGCCGGCGTTTTGAGCGCAACATGGGCAAGAATAAAGAGAACCGCAAAAAAATCGAGGGAATGGAACGGCAAATTGCGCGCCATGAAGCGAAGATAGCTCAATAAAGTTACCGGCCTAATCCGGATAGAGGATTGATTGAGCATTGGCAAACCGAAATCAAAGCTTGGAAAGCGCGCGTTGCTCGCTTGCGGCGGCGTTTAACTGGAAGGAAGTGACCTATGACTGTTGCTGAAACGAATAAAAGCTCTCTCATTAGTTCTTCATCAAGTACTCTTGACTTTCATTTGAGCGAGCTCGAAGAAGAGTGCGCTCGATTTGTTGCGCTGGTTAACGCCCTGCGATCAACATGGAATAGTGAAACGCGAGACACCATTGAAGGAGATTTATATGCCTCGCTTATTCATCTCAAATATCACACTCAACCGGCTCTCAAAGAATGGGACCGCTTAACCGACGAGATGCCCGATGATAATGAAGAGGCTTCAATCGAATAACGTGTTATGACAGAACAACGAATCAGAGTGCTGTTAGCCAAGCCCGGACTCGATGGGCATGATCGCGGCGTCAAAGTGATCGCCCGCGCTTTGCGCGATGCCGGCATGGAAGTCATCTATACGGGACTGCGGCAGACGCCCGAAATGGTCGTCAGCGCCGCCGTGCAGGAGGACGTTGACGCCATCGGTCTGTCGATTCTATCGGGCGCGCACATGACCTTATTTCCGCGCGTCGTCGACCTGGCGCGCGAAGCCGGACTCGATGACGTGCTCGTCTTCGGCGGCGGCATCATCCCCGACGAAGACATTCCGAAGCTGAAGGCGCAAGGCGTCTCCGCCGTCTTCACGCCCGGCACGCGCATGGAAGAGATCATCGACTTCATTCGCCGCCACGCCCGCCGCGCCGCCAATATCAGCGCCAATTGACCGGAAACGGGCGTGACACGGCGACAGAACCCTTTATAGAACGCCTCGCCGCAGCATCTCCAAATCTTCTCATCCCTACGGCCATTTAGTTTTCGTGAGAATTAAGAATAGATAAGATAAAGTTTCACCTCACAGAAAGATTGCTAAATCAACTGGCCAGGTGAGACAGGTCAAGTCCCTGTCTTGCTTTGATAGATCTAGTTTCCTCAATCCCCGACTTTCGTCAATCTAAAGGCAAGCGCCATCCGCTTTCAGCCATCTTATCTTTACGGTAGATGCTTTACTGAGGCAACCAGAGGTCGCTGAAAGCATAACCGAAGAGGGCGGCCATTAGGTGATGATCGTCAAAAACAACCAACCGCGCCTGCGCCAAGTCATAAAGTGATGGCGGGCTTGAGAAATGCGGCGATTGGTTTGATGAGAGTAGCAGGCGAGAGATGTATGGCTCGCGCCTGCCGAAAGTGTGCGGCACAACCCTGGCAAGCACTGGCTCTGATTGGCCTCCATCAGAAAATTGAATGACCGTACCACAGACGCCTATTTTATTATCTGCAAGCCGACACTGGTTTTAATCAACGGGCTGTGGTACTATGAATATGTTCGTTACGGCAGTGCGAGCGCTGCTGTTCTTTTTGATTTAGGAACGTCCCGCTGTCCGGAGAGTGTTTGATTCTGCATTTCATCCCTTCCCGCAAAGCCTCGGAAATTCCTCCTAACCAGTTTCAGGAGAAACAATGACTAAACGAATATTTGTAGGTAACCTGTCGTATCAAACGACAGAAAGCGATCTGACGAACCTGTTTGCGCAGGTCGGCGAGGTCGAATCCGCTTCGATCATCACGGATCGCGACAGTGGTCGGTCGAAGGGCTTTGCCTTTGTGGAGATGGGCAGCGAGGGCGCTGATAAAGCGATCACGCAGTTCAACGGCACAGAACTCAATGGTCGTGCGCTGACCGTGAATGAAGCCCGTCCGCGTGAAGAGCGTTCGAGCAATCGTGGCGGCGGCGGCGGCAGAAACCGCTACTAGATTCATCTCGCCTGAGCATGGAAATTGATGGATAGGATAAACGCCGTATCATCGCGTTTATCCTATCTGTCTCTTGAACGTATGGGTGTCGCAGCTAACCTGGGAGAATAGATGAAAATGAAGATGGACGATGTCCTGGTTTATAAAGATTCGCAACTCGCTACACGTTATGGCACCGGCGTAGTGATCTCCGTAACTCCCGCCGAGTACACCATACTCTGGTCAGGGCGCGGCTTAACCAAATACAAGCGCTCGATACTGGATGGAAAGTTGGAGCAGACCTTTCAACCGGTAGATGACCGGGCGGGTTTCCCCAAAGAGCGGCATCTTCAGCTAGGTACAGCCAAGGTCAGGGTCGCTTTCAACGAGAACTATGATCGCGCCAAGTTAGCTGTGCTGTGCGAGAAGCTGAAGTTGTCTGCGGCAGGCAAGGCGAAAGATGTGGCGGCTGGGCTGGCAGCAGAATTATTCACCAAGAAACTTGTGCTGCGGGGACAGGCCAAAGCTGTCTTATGCCAGCTTGCTGAATTATGTGACACCAAGGCCCCCGCCGCCTGTGATGAAGCCCAGAATATAAGCCGAGAGCTTTTCTTCGGGTACGTGCTCAAGAAGACGGATTTCCAGGAACTGATACGTGAATAGTTGAATGGCGGCTCACGCACATTCGCCGTCCAAACTCTCTTGCAAGATAAACTACTGATTGCTTCCCACCTTGAAGGCAGGGTCTGCGCTTAATGTGTGGCTGCGCAGGCGGCAAGCCATCGCCACAGCTTGTTTAGTCCGCCTGCGCGCTGATCTTGTCGAACCCTATTTCATAGGGGGCGCATTACATGGCCAGTCGGCGGCGCGCGGCTCCGGCTGCACGCGCATCTCGACGCCGAAGAAATTACCCATCTCCCATTTGAGCAGATCGCGCGCGTGGCGCAGCCAGCCGGCGTTCGCGCCGCTCCAGGTGTAATAGATGTTGAGCACGCGAATCTGACGGGTTGAAGGGTAATAGACACCCGCCACATCCACCTTGTAGTAAGGCTCGTAAAATGCCGAAGGCATGATGATGACATATAGGCCAGCCGGGCTGACACGTTTGGCGCGCTCTGCCATTGCGCCGCACTGCGAGAATTGATTGCGGGCAAACTCGTAGGCTTCGTCAATCCACTGGCCGATGGCATCGGGCGAGCCGGGGAAATTCATCATCTCGGTGATGGCATCATCGGGCACCCCTTTCTTTTGCAGCTTGGCCCGTCGCTTGCGCCAGTTCACCCATGGATCGTCATAGCCTTGCGTGTTGTAGCGGATGTTGTACTTGGGCGAATAACGGTCGGGGACTACCTGCGACGAACCGAGAAACTCGTAATATCCCTGAGCGTTGGCAGAACCGACACAGAAGATGAGGGGCAAAGCGAGCAACAACCAAATTCTTTTTTTGAAGACCATCGATCCACTCCTGTCTTTTATTAGAAGAGACAAGCTCGCGTAGGGGCTGGGGAATGACTTGCAGAGCCTTTGCAGAAGCGGCGCTGTCAGGCTCGTGCGTCGCCCGGCCAAAGCCCTTTAAGCTGGCTTCGTCTTTGGTCGAGCTAGCGGCCTGAAACCTCGCGCGGCTGACGCAATGGCACAATACTTCGCCAAGTATCTGGCAAAGCTTGTGCCGGGGCATTGACTAGCGCCAACCCCACGCCAGATGGTCAAGACCCGGGCGCTTGATAAATTGCGAGCCGTGAATCGCTGCAATCAGGCTATCTCATATTCCCCTTTTCGGTTATTTCTGGAAGTCGCAGTCATGTGCGTTCGCATCACAGGCACATGCGATGCGGGCGCGGTTGCTGAAGCATATGTCGAGAAAAGTGACATTTTGTGGCCTGATTCCTCACTGTCGATGAGGCGCTACAGAAAAGCGGCGAGGATTTCTGGAATCGCTGCGCTACTGAGCATTTATTGAAGATGTGGGGGATGTAAATATTGATTCTGTTCAATACAGACTGGCTGCTGATTTTGCGGCGCACCTCGAAAATAACCGCGATAGGGGAGAAGATGCCGGCAAAATCTCTGTAAGGGGTATTGACAGGAAAAGGGAGATGCAGTACCCTGAAGGCCGATTTCGTACCGCACATAAATCCTCCTGTAGAGAGGATCACCAGTTTCGAACCAATATAAAGGTGAATTTTGAGACATCTTAGCTGCGGGCAACACCCCCAAGCCCGTTGATGCTAACGATCATCATTTGCCGTTGGCGTCGCTAAAGAAATCTCTCGGTCACCCTATGTTGGAACGATGTTGAGGTTGTGGATACCTGTATGAGAAGCCCTCGTTTGCTTATTCACATGGAAGGCGTTTTGTCTTCCCCGTTGATTTTCTATCCGAACAAGGGAGTCCATCCTGCGGCGAGCAAATGCTGGCCTTTCTTCCCGCCGCCGCCAGACGT
>JBBWZK010000057.1:0-10375 GCA_039648975.1 Blastocatellia bacterium | reverse complement strand
GCCTTTTGTTTTTGTACTTGCTTCCTACCCTCAGCCGCTCTTTCCGGTCTTCTATTTTTGCCTTTTGCCTTTTGATTTTACTGAATGGTGTCGGTGCTGATGCCGTGATCTTCTTCGTCTTTGACGCGCAGGAGATCAAGGATCAACGCGGTGTTGTTGGTGGCTTGAATCGTGCGTTCGTAAGTGCGAGCGTTCTTCTCAGCCTCGAAGTTGCCGTCCGCTGCGCTTGATAGCTTCGTCAATGCTTTGCGGCCCGATTCAACACCCGCCTTGGCGCCGATAATCACGCCTTCCTGTAGATAAATCTCGCCGCTTGCTGCCGATGAAAGGACTTGCAGGACGCCGGTAATGCGGCTGTTTTCGAGGATCTGAATGATGTCGAAAAGGCTGATGTCGGCGAGGCTGCCGGAAAGAATTCGCTGGCTCTGACCGCGCGATGGCAAAGGCGGTGCGGGCGTCGTCTGCGTGCGCCGGACGTCGCGCAGTTGGCCCGTGACCGAGACGCGCGGGTCGAGTCGCTTGGCGTCGAGCAAACGGTCGTTGGCGCGCGCAAGGTCGCCCGCAGAGATGTGCAGGCTGGCGAGCGCCAGGCAATGCTGCGCCGCCTGATCGCGCTTGCCTGTATCGATCAAAATTTCGCGCAGCTTTTCCCGCAGCCCTATATGGCGAGGGGCGCTGTCAATCGCCCGCTCAAGCGTCTCGATGGCGCGATTGACCATGCGATACTTGACCAGCAATTCAGCGTCGATGATGGCGCTTTCAGGATCAAATTCGTTGGGGTTGTTCTTCGACATGATTCCCTAGCTCTCGACCGCCGCAAACCGGCTCGAATTACATATTGTTGTTTCCGCTGCCGGTTGTCAATTGTTCGTTTTTACAGCAATCGAAAAAAACCTGCGGGCAGGCTATAAACCGCCGACGATGGCGATGCGAAAGTCATCGGCGCGGGCGATCAGTTCGTCTTTGTCGAACAACAGCGTCTTTTGCGGGGTGACGTGAATGGCGGTTGCGCCAGCGCGCTGCATCGCCTCAATCGTCGGCACGCCGATGACCGGCACATCGAAGCGCATGTCCTGATTCGGCTTGGCGACCTTGACGACGACGAAGGGGCGGCTGCGCGTGATCTCGCCGGCGCGCGTGATGACCGCATCGGTGCCTTCCATCGCTTCGATAGCGACGACGGCGCAATCCTTGACGGCGATGGTTTGCCCAAGGTCGAGGCGGGCAATTTCGTGAGCAATCTTCAGACCGAATTCGATATCGGCGCGTTCATCTTTGCTCGGCGCGCGGCGCGTCATCACGCCGGTTTGTGCAAGCGAGTCTTCGAGAAACGTCGTCGAATCGACCAGCGTGATGCCTTCACGCGCCAGTTCATCAGCAACCGCGCCGATCAAGCTATCCGTGTTCTTCGTCGCCAGCCGCGCCAGCAGGCGCACCATTCGTAGATCAGGCAATGCGTTCAAGCGAAAAATTTGATGGTGCTTGACCTGCCCGGCCATGATGACATGGGTTACTGATTCACTTTTGAAAAAGCGAATCAGCTTGCCGAGTTGGCCGACGCCGATCCACTCGACGCGCGCCGTCTGTTGGTCGATCTCCGGCGCAGTCTCTTCTTTGATGGCAGCAACGACCACCTCGACGCCGCGCCGTTGCGCGCCTTCGAGCACGAGAAATGGGAATCGCCCATTGCCGGCTATCAATCCGTACTTCATAAACGAATCAGAAGTGACAAGCGACGAGAATGTGATAGCTGCCTTTCAGTAACTGACTGAGAAGTCCCGTAGGGACGCAATGTTTATAGTTAAAGGTGTAGAGAAGAACACCAGTCCCGTAGGGACGTAATGTCAACATTACGCTCCTAACGGAGCTTGAATCCTCAAAGGCATCTTTGACTATAAACATTGCGCTCCTAACGGAGCTTCCCTTTTCAGTTTGTCTCTAACTTTTCAGACAGTCGCTCAGAGATTTCCATCAGCAACCGCAAAGCCCTGTTGACCGACTCATCATCCGGGAAGGCTTCTGCCACATCAGGCTCCAGTAAAACCAAATTGGTTCCTTCTTTATAACGCTCTGCATATTTGCCCCGTATACCGCCCGTGAATTTTGACAGGTCATACTCAGGACGAAGATCATCGCCTTCTTCCGCTTTAACTTTCCTCTTCATATCAACCAGACCCATTTTCAATAATCCACCCATGTGCCCGCTCTTTGCGCTTTCGCCTTGCGATAAAGGTACTCGGCTGAGGCGAGGTCTTCGATGGCCAGGCCAAGCGATTTGAACAGCGTAATCTCTTCGGCGGATGTGCGGCCCGGTTTGTTTGTAATCAAAACCTCGCCGATCTCTGCGCGGATGTGATCCGGCCCGATGACGCCATCGCGCAAGGCGAGCAGGTAATCGCCGCTCTCATTCAGAGTTGATTCGCGCCGATCTACAAACAAGCTCGCGCAAGCCATCGTCGCGCTGTCGACTTCGCGGGCTGCCGGGATGCTCGCGCCGACGACGTTCAGGTGCGTGCCCGGCGCGATCCATTCACGCTTAATCAACGGCTCGCGCGACGAGGTTGCCGTGACAATCAAATCTGCGCCGCGCACCGCCGATTCAACGGTCTCGACGGCTTCAATCGGGAACGCATAACGCGGCGTCATCGCTTCGGCAAATCGCTTTGCATTTTCAAAGCTGCGGCTCGCAACCCGCGCTCGTTTGATGTGCCGCACGCGAGCCATCGCTTCAAGGTGAGTATGCGCCTGCACGCTTGCGCCGATGATGGCAAGCTCCGCCGCCGTTTCGCGCGCCAGCAACTCAGTAGCGACGCCCGAGACGGCAGCAGTGCGAATCGCCGTGATGGCCGAGGCGTTCATCAGCGCCAACACCTCGCCGGTCTCGCCGCTCAACAACATCACGCTGCCTTGATGCGCATCCAGTCCCTTCACCGGGTTGTCTGGAAAAACACCGATCACTTTCACGCCATAGGCGGCTGGCTCGCCTGACTTGTGAGCCGGCATCAAGGCCAGCATTCCTTTAGCGCCCGGCGGCGAGATCACCATGCGCAGCGGTTGCGCCATCTCGCCTCTGGCCAAAGACCGCAGCGCCTCGGCCATCAGCGGGATGCATTCAGCCATCGGCAGAAGGCTTTCGACTTCTCGCTGGTTCAGAATCAAAACGCTCACTTGGTTACTCCGCGCTCGGATGTCTCGATGAAGTCGATCAGGTAATCAATCTCCGCATGGCCGCTGAGTTCGGCCTTGATGCGCTCGGTCGCCTGCGTCGTGTTGAGCTTTGACGCCAGCAGCAGGTGAAACGCATGGTCTATGCGACGAATCACTTCGGTTGAAAATCCTTGCCGCTTGAGGCCGATGGTGTTCGGGCCGTAACAGCGCGCGTGATTGCCGACGCTGCGGGCAAACGGCAGCGCGTCTTTGACGACGACTGATGATGCGCCGATGAAGGCATGTCTGCCGACGCGACAGAACTGATGCACGCCGGAGAATGCGCCGAGCGTCGCGTGATCTTCGACGATGACATGGCCGGCGAGCGCGGCAGAGTTCGAGAAGATCACATGGTTGCCGATGTGGCAATCGTGCGCGACATGCGCTTGCGCCATGAAGAGATTGTCCGAGCCGATGGTCGTCAGGTTGCCGCCGCCTGCGGTGCCGCGATGAATCGTCGTGAATTCGCGAAAGACATTGCGCTCGCCGGCAACCAGGCGGCTCGGCTCGCCTTTGTACTTCAAATCGTGCGGCATCTGGCCGGCTGAAACGAATGGGAAAAAGACCGTGCCGCCGCCGAATTCCGAGGGGCCTTCGATCACACAATGACTGCCGACGCGCACGTCGTCGTGCAGAATCACCTCGTCGCCAATGATCGAGTAAGGGCCGATGGCAACGTTTCTTCCAATTTCAGCTTTAGGGCTAACGATGGCCGTCGGGTGAATGGTTGTGGCTTCGCTCATCTGGATCATTTCTCGACGGGTTTGAACGCCGCGGAATTGATTTCACTGCTGCGCTCGACCAGGCTGCGATCAACCAGCGATGAGGCGATTTCCGCTTCGGCGACAAGCTGCGTGTCAACGTAAGCTTCGCCACGCAGCCGTATGTAGCGCGGGCGCAGCTTCAGCACCGTGAGTTCCAGGCGTAATTGATCGCCGGGGACGACAGGCCGGCGGAACTTGGCGTTATCAATGCCTGTGAAAAAGACCAGCTTCGATTCGCGGTCAGGCAAGCTGGCCAGCATCAACACGCCTGCGGTCTGCGCCATCGCTTCGACGATGAGGACGCCGGGCATGACGGGCGCGCCGGGAAAATGGCCCTGAAAGAACGGCTCGTTGAGCGTGACGTTCTTGATGCCGACGACGCGCTTGTGCGGCTCGTATTCGACGATGCGGTCAACGAGCAGGAACGGATAGCGGTGCGGCAGGATCGCCTGAATTTGTGTGATGTCGAGTACGGTTTCCATAACCTCCTTACCAAATCGTCTGAATACTTGTGGCTCGAATCTTTGTGTCGCGTGTCACTAGAGGCAATCCGAAACGCAAGGCGGTTGCTGCAATGATTCTGTCCGGCATATCGGGAACTACCTTTCTGGAAATCTGGCTCAAGGCTAGCGCAATATCAAGATCAAGCGGAACGAGTTTCAACGTTACATTGGGATCACTGAGGAAGTCGATGATGTTCTGGAAAGCGATCTCTGTCACTGTTCCTTTCTCTATAAGGTAGCGAATCTCTACAACTGAAATAGCAGACACGTAAATAAACCTTGCCTGGGATAACGACTGATATGCCATCTTCGACAGCAAAGTCGGTTCCATCAAATACCAGATGAGGGCATGCGTGTCAGCGACTACGTTCAACGCGGCTCCTCTCTTGGAAAATTGCCCCACATCTCGCGCCTTGCTTCTGCTATATCTTCTTCGGAAACATGAATGCCCAAATGTGCGAGCGCGCCTAACACGCTACGCGGTTGATTCACTCCATTTTTCTGTTCAAGGAACTCAACGAAGTCGAGCACTTCCTGTTGCTTATCCGGCGGCAGAGCGCGGAACTTTTCCAGCACCGTTTGTTCAATCTGCTCTGTGGTCATGACTACCTCCCGTCGCAATACGCCGTGATTCATCCGATCATTCAGCGCTGCCCGGCGATTCGCGGATGATCAGGCCAGCATCGCGGATGATCTTTTCCAATAGCTTCACGCGGTCGGCGAGTTCGGGCAACCTTGAGTATACCGCATGCCTGCGTCGCCACGCATTGTAGTCCTGAGCCGGCATCGTACCGCCCATTACTGCGCCCGGTCGCACACTCTTGGTCACGCCTGCCTGTCCCATAATGATCGCGCCGTCGCCTATCGTGATGTGCTGTTGCGTGCCGACCTGGCCGGCAATCACGCAACGACGCCCGACTTTTGTGCCGCCCGAAAAGCCCGTCTGCGCCGCAACCACTGTGTCTTCGCCAAGCTCGCAGTTGTGGCCGACCTGTATGAGATTGTCGAGCTTGACGCCGCGCCGCAGCACCGTGTCTTCAAAACCGCCGCGATCAATCGCGCAGTTCGCGCCGATCTCGCAATCGTCTTCGATGCGCACGCGACCGAGTTGCAACAGCTTCACCTGCCGGCCCTCTTCATCAGGCACGAAGCCGAAGCCGTCCGCGCCAATCACCGTGCCCGCATGGACGATGACGCGGTTGCCGATCTCTGTGCGCCCATAGATCGCTACGTTCGCATAAATCACTGTGTCATCGCCGATGTGACATTCATCACCAATGACGACGCCGGGGTGCAGGGTGACGCGATTGCCGATGCGGCAATGCTTGCCAATGGTGACGCGCGGATGAATTGACAGGTCTTCGCCAAGCGCCGTGCCTTCGCCAGCGAAGAGGTCAGCGCTGACGCCGAGCGGTTGATAGGCGACCGCGTGCAGCGCCTGAATGGCGCGGGCGAAGGCGAGCTTGGGATTGCTGGCGATGAGCAGATTGGCGGTTGCATGGTCTATCGGTGAAGCGACGATGATAGCCGTGGCGCGGCTGTCATTGATGCGCGCGCGATAGCGAGCGCCGTCCGCAAAGGTGATGTCGCCGGCTTCGGCCTGCTCGAACGATTGCGCGCCGTGGACGACCCGTTGCGGGTCGCCGATGAGTTCAGCATTGATGATCTGCGCCAGTTGCGCAAGCGTGTACATAGCTCATCACCTGACCATAAAACTGCGCCGCCGAAGAGGCGGTATAACAAGCCTGAAAGTTTCCCAAAAACGCGCCATGCGCGCAAGCAAACCGCCAATAACAGAGGCTAGAGGCTAGAGACTAGAGGCTAGCCTGCAAGCTCCCGGCCCGCCCTAGCCCCTAGTCTCTAGCCCCTAGCCTCTGCCTTTATCGTTCATCATTTCCGATAACCTTGACTCTGTAAAAATGCCTGTGTTAGCTTGCCAGTTCTCGGCAAGGCAGTTAATCTCGATAATTGGGAACTACAATGCTCAAGCGCACACCGCTTCACGATTCACACATTTTACTTGGCGCGCGGATGGTCGATTTTGTCGGCTGGGAGATGCCCGTCCAGTATAGCGGGCCGATTCCCGAACACATGGCCGTGCGCCAGGCGGCAGGTCTCTTCGACGTCTCGCACATGGGCGAAATCGAAGTGTGCGGCGCGGGTGCGCTGGCCCTCGTGCAGCGCCTGACGACGAATGACGTAGCCAAGCTACGAGATAATCAGGTGCAGTATTCGACGATGACCAACGAACAGGGCGGCGTCATTGACGATCTGCTGGTCTATCGCCTGAACGAAGATTACTACCTGCTGGTCGTCAATGCCGGCGGCATCGACACAGATTTCGCCTGGATCCAATCACACGCCAGCACGCTCAACGTCGAAGTTCATGACACTAGCGACGCCTTCGCGCTGCTCGCCCTGCAAGGCCCGCGCGCGGAATTTATTCTACAGAGGATCTGCGACCACATGCTCGACCGCATCCCGTATTACTGGTCGCAGCAGATCGAGGTTGACGGCATCTCTTGCCGCGTCTCGCGCACCGGCTATACCGGCGAAGACGGCTTTGAAATTCTCTGTCACGCGGCTGACGCCAGACATATATGGAACCGACTGCTGGTGATCGGCCACGCCGATGGCCTGATCCCTTGCGGCCTGGCGGCGCGCAACACGCTCAGGCTCGAAGCGGCGTTCAGGCTCTACGGCAACGACATGGATCAAACGACGACGCCGCTCGAAGCCGGACTGGCGTGGGTCGTCAAGCTCAACAAAGGCAACTTCATCGGGCGCGACGCCTTGCAGAGGCAAAAAGCCGAAGGCTTGCAGCGCAAGCTGGTCGGCTTTGAAGTGATGGATAAAGCGCCGGCGCGCGATGGCTATCCGGTGGTCATCAACGGCCAGCAGGTCAGCGTCGTCGCTTCCGGCAGCTATGCGCCGTATCTGAAAAAGAACATCGGCATGGTCTATCTGCCGATTGAACACACCGTAGTCGGCACGCAGTTTTCCATTGTGATTCGCGGGCGCGAAGTTCCTGCCCGTGTTGTTGAAACCCCTTTCTACAAACGGGAAAAACGGTTTGATTGATTTTGGAGTTTAGATTTTGGAACCTGCGCATTCCGTCGTGTATTCGTTTCCGGTAATCCAAAATCCAAAACCCAAACTCCAAAATCTGGAGAGAAAAGATGGTAAACACCCCTGAAGACCTCAGCTACACGAAAGACCATGAATGGGTTCGCATCAGCGGCGAACAGGCGACCGTCGGCATTACCGATCACGCGCAGCAGCAACTCGGCGATGTGGTTTACGTCGAACTGCCGAAAGCCGGCGATAAGTTCGAGGCCAACGAACCCTTCGGCTCGGTCGAAAGCGTCAAAGCGGTCAGCGAAATTTATATGCCGGTCAGTGGCACCGTCGTTAACGTCAACAGCGCGCTCAACGATGCGCCCGAAAAGGTGAACACCGATCCGTACCACGACGGCTGGATGATCATCATCAAGCCGGACAATCCAGCGACGCTCGACGGCCTGTTGACGGCAGCCGAATACGAAGACTACATCAAGGAAGAGGCTGCGGAGTAAGCACGAATGAGGTATATCCCGAATTCGCCTGACGAGCGGCGCTCCATGCTCGAAAGCATCGGCTGTGAACGCATCGAAGAACTCTTTGAGCAAATCCCCGAAAACCTGCGATTGACCGACCGCATAGGCATTGGCCCGGCGATGAGCGAGCCGGAATTGCTTGCCTACTTCCGCGAGCTTGCGGCAACCAATAAGAGCGACTGTCAATCGTTTTTGGGCGCGGGCGCTTACTCGCACTTCATCCCGGTGATCATCGATCCGTTGATCTCGCGTGCAGAGTTCTTCACCGCCTACACGCCTTATCAGCCGGAACTCAGCCAGGGAACGCTGCAATATATCTTCGAATTTCAGACGATGATCTGCCAGTTGACCGGCATGGACGTGGCGAACGCGTCGCTCTACGACGGCTCGACAGGCGTTGCCGAAGCCGTGATGATGGCCAATCGCGTCACCCGCCGCGACAAGTTGATCATCGCCGACACGCTGCACCCGCAGTATCGCCAAGTCACACAAAGCTACACCAGACAGCTTGGCTTGACGCTCGACTTCGCGCCGCATACGGAAGCCGGGACGCTCGATTTGAACGCCCTGCGCGTCGATAAAGAGACGGCGGCGGTGGTTGTGCAATCACCGAACTTCTTTGGCTGCATCGAAGACTTGCAAGCCATCGCCGATGCCGCGCATCAAGCGGGTGCATTATTCATCGTCGCCTTCAGCGAAGCGATGAGCATGGGAGCGCTGCGTTCGCCCGGCGACTGCGGCGCTGACATTGTTGTCGGCGAAGCGCAGTCGTTCGGCATCCCGCTCAGTTACGGCGGGCCGTACTGCGGATTGTTTGCGACGAATGAAAAGTTCGTTCGGCAGATGCCCGGTCGCCTGGTCGGCGAAGCTTACGATCACGATGGGCGGCGCGGTTACGTCTTGACGCTGTCGACACGCGAACAACATATCCGCCGCGAAAAAGCGACCTCGAACATCTGCACGAATCAGGGGTTGTTCGCCTTGATGGCGACGGTCTATCTGGCGACTCTGGGCAAGCGCGGCGTGCAGGAAGTGGCGCAGCAGAACTTGCAGAAAGCGCACTACGCGGCCTCCGAGATTGCCAAACTCGACGGCTATGGGTTGAAGTTCAGCGCGCCGTTCTTCAACGAGTTTGTCATCACGACGCCGAAGCCGGCGACCGAGGTGATGCGCGCCTTGGAAGATAAAAAGATCATCGGCGGTGTCGCGCTCGACACGTATTACCCGGCGATGCAAGACGCGCTGCTGGTGTGCGTCACCGAGACAGCGAAGCGTGCGGCGATTGATCAGTTGGTCGCCGCGTTGGCGGAGATTTGAGGAACGTGATGCGTGATGCGTGAAAATGTCGCTGCCCATCCATCCGGGCATTGCGCATTCGTTCACGCATCACGCATCACGCATTTGAAAACAAATGAACAATAGCAGAATCAAGAAAGCAGCCACGCACGTCGTTCAGAACGAAGGACTATTGTTTGAAACGTCGCGGCCCGGTCGCATCGGCTATTCGATTCCCGCGCTTGACGTGCCGCAGACCGCGCCGTCCGAACTGATTGACGCGCGCCTGCTGCGTGAAGACGATCTCGAAGGCATGCCTGAGCTATCGGAAGTCGACGTGATTCGTCACTTCACGCGCATCTCGACGTGGAACTATTGCATAGATCACGGGCTCTACCCGCTCGGCTCTTGCACAATGAAGTACAATCCGCGCATCAACGAAGCCGTGGCGCGCATCGAGGGCATCGCCAAATTGCATCCACTGACGCCCGCGCCTCTGGCGCAGGGCGCGCTTGAAATCATCGCACGGCTTGAAGACTGCCTGGCAAAGATCACAGGGCTTGCAGCGGTGACGACGCAACCGGCGGCGGGCGCGCAAGGCGAGATGACCGGCATCATGATGATTCGCGCGGCGCTTACCGAACGCGGCAACCCGCGCAAGAAGGTCTTGATCCCCGATTCGGCGCATGGCACCAATCCCGCATCAGCCGTCATCTGCGGTTATACGGTAGAGACCGTGCCGACCTTAGCCGACGGCGGCACAGATATCGACGCGCTGCGCCGCCTCATGAATGAAGACGTCGCCGCCTTCATGCTCACGAATCCGAATACGCTCGGCAAGTTTGAGCGCAACATCGAAGAGATTTGTAGGATACTTCACGAAGGCGGCGGCTACGTCTACATGGACGGCGCGAACATGAACGCGCTGGTGGGCGTGGCGAAGCCTGCGGACTTCGGCATTGACGTGATGCACCTCAACCTGCACAAGACCTTCTCGACGCCGCACGGCGGCGGCGGGCCGGGCGCAGGG
>JBBWZK010000219.1:0-18769 GCA_039648975.1 Blastocatellia bacterium | reverse complement strand
TGTTTTCGCGCGCGCTGTCGGAGCCGGCACGGCGCGGCCCGCGTTGGTGTAGAAGTTCGGATATGCCGGCTTGCGGTACTTCGGCTGCGGGTTCTGACGGAGCGCCGCCATCACGACTTCGACGGCTTTATCAAGCTGCGAATCATGCCCGGCGCGCCACGCCTTCGGATCGAGATCCACGTCAACGTCGGGCGCGACGCCGTGATTCTCAACTTCCCACTCGCCGTTCAGGTTGTAGAACGCGACGCGCGGCGCGGTGACGAAGCCGCCGTCCATCAACGTCGGGTAGCTGTAGATGCCGATCAGCCCGCCCCACGTGCGCTTGCCGACCAGCGGGCCGATCTTCGCCTCGCGGAAATACCACGGCAGCGCATCGCCACCACTGCCGGCGTATTCGTTGATCATCATGACTTTCGGCCCGAAGATCGAACCTACGGGCGTCGCAAAGTCTTCGCCTTCGCGCGTCGCCCACTTGTTCATCAGCGGGCGCTTCATGTAATCAATCATATAATCGGCAGCCGCGCCGCCGCCGTTGAAGCGCTCGTCGATCACCGCCGCCTGCTTATCAATCTGCGAGAAGTAGTAGCGATTGAAATTGGTGTAGCCGGCGCCCGCCGTGTTCGGCAGATAAACGTAGGCCACACGCCCGCCTGTGAGTTCGGCTACTTTGCGGCGATTGCCTTCGATCCACGCGAGGTTGCGCAAGCCGCTTTCGTTCGGCACCGGCACGACCGTCACTTCGCGCGACTGCGAGCCGTCGGTGTTCGGGCCGACCTTGATGACGGTCTGCTTGTTGGCGGTCTCTTCAAAGAAGGCATAAACGTCATCGCTGGCCGTTAGATTGCGCCCATTGACGGCCAGCAAATATTCGCCTTCCTTGACCTCAACGCCGGGCTGCGTCAACGGCGCGCGCAACTCAGGGTTCCAGTTCTCGCCGTTGTAGATCTTCGCAAAGCGATAACGTCCGTTATCTATCTTATAATCGCAACCGAGCAGGCCGCCCTGCACTTGCGGCGCTTGCGGGATGTCGCCGCCGAACGTGAAGTGATGTCCGACAGACATGTTGCCGAGCATTTCGGTGAACAGATAATTCAAATCCGCACGGTGGGCGAGGCCTTCAAGGTAAGGCTCGTACTTCTTCTCTGTCGCCGCCAGGTCAAGGCCGTGCAGGTTCGGGTCGTAGAAGAAATCGCGCTGAATGCGCCATGTTTCGTGATACATCTGTCGCCATTCAGCACGCGGGTCGACCTGGATTTCCATCTCGGCGGTGTTGACCATGCCTTCGCCGGGCTTGGGCGGCTGTGCGGTGGGGATGATGAGGAAGCGATAAATGCCCATCGGCGCACCGGGCGGCCCCTGGCCGATCAACATCTTCTCGCCGTTGGCCGCAACCGTGAACATGCCGACGCCGTCAAACACCTTATCGAATTTGCGCTTCTCCATATCGAAGCGATGCAGCACGCCGCCCGGCGGGCCACCCGCACCGGTTTGCGGCACGTCTTCGAGAATGAAGAGGGCTCCGGCTTTGCCGGCTTTCATATCCGAGTAGCTGCGCGAAGGGATCGGCAGGCTGAGAATGCGCTGGCCTATGCCGTCGAAATCGATGCGCACAGGCTCAGGCTCTTTCTTGCCGCCGGGCTTGGCCGCATCTTTCTTCTCTTCCTGAATTTTTTCCTCATCGCTTTCAGGCGCCAGCGGCGACGGCTGATCTTTCTTCAACACGGCGACGTAGACGTTGCGCGTCACCTGATACGGAAAACTCGACATATCGAGCCACCCGGTCGTCGGCCCGATGTCTGTGCTGGCGGTGAAGTAGAGATACTTGCCGCTCTGATCAAATACCGCATAACGCGCATCGCTCAATCCGTCCGTCACCTGCTGCGTCTTGCTCGTCTCTAGCGAGTAGATGAAGACGGCGCACAGGCGATTTTTCAACTGCTTCGTATAAGCGATCCATTTACTGTCAGGCGACCACGACGGGTCGAGCACGGCAAAGGGATTGTCGTAAGTCGTTGTGTCGACCTTGACCGGCGTGCCCTTGTCAATGTCAACGTACCAGAGGTTGAGCCGCTTGTCTGTGAAGGCGATCTTCTTGCTATCCGGCGACCACAAGGGCGAATAGTAAAACGACGCCGTGTTGCCGAATGTAATCTTCTTCACGTCGCCCATGCCCGACTGATCGCGCAGGTGCAGGGCGTATTCGCCGGATTCGTCGGAGAAGTAGGCAATCCATTTGCCGTTCGGCGACCACGACGGGTCGCGCTCCATCACGCCCGGCGTGTTGGTCAGATTCCTGACGTTGCCTTTTTCCACCGGCGCGCTGAGGATTTCGCCGCGCGCTTCAAAGACGGCGCGCACGCCGGTCGGCGAGATGGCGGCGGCGGCGATGCGCGGCGCGGCTTTCTCAAAATGCGTGCGCACGCCGGGCAGATCGCCGTTAAGCTGTATGTTGACTTTCTCTGTCTTGCCTGATTGCAAGTCGTAAAGGTTCAGCGAGCCGAACTGCTCATAGGCGATGGCATCGGGGCCAGCCGACGCCGTCTTAATGTCGAGTCCGTTGTTGGTAATCAACTGCGTCACCCGTCGTGTGCGGGTGTCGTAGGCAAAGAGCGTCGCCGGGCCGTTGCGGTCAGAGAGAAAGTAGACTTTATCTTCGATCCACATCGGGCTGAAGTCGTTCGAGTTGGTGCGCGGAATCTCTTCGACGCTCGAATCCGCCAGCCGCGCTAGCCATATCTTCGTCGTGCGCCCGCCGCGATAGCGTTTCCACTGCGCGAAGGCGGAGGCGAGCGGCAAGTACGCGATGCGCGTGCCGTCGGGCGAGTAAGACGCCTGCTCGCCCATCGGCAGCGGCACTTCCGTAGGGAAGCCGCCGTCTACGGGAACCGTGAACAGGCGATTGAAGAACGTGTAGCTATTGCGCGGCGAGCGAAAGACGATCTGCTTGCCGTCGGGCGTCCAACCGAGCGCCACATCAGGGCCGGGATGATAGGTCAATCGCCGAGGCACGCCGCCGGTTGCCGGCACCACGAAGACATCGAGGTTGCCGTCATATTCGCCTGTGAAGGCGATCATCGACCCATCGGGTGAAAAGAGGGGCAAGCCCTCTGTGCCAGGGCCTGTGGTGAGCCGTTCGGCGCTGCCGCCTGTGCGCGGCACAATCCACAAATCTCCGGCGTAAGCGAAAACGATGTGCGTCTTGCTCAACGTCGGCTGGCGAAACAACTTCGGCTTATCGGTCTGCGCCACACCGACGCCGGCCATTGCCAGAATCAGGAGCAGAAGAAAGATGGCTTTTTTCATTATCGAGTCTCCTTAAGAGCCATGTAGGGGCGACCCTCTATGGTCGCCCCAGAGTGGGATGTATAACCTTTCAAGCAACGATGGTCTTGCCGCCTGGGGCGACCCTCTGTGGTCGCCCCTACATGATAAGACAAGCTACTTGCTGGCATCCTGCGCTTTGCCGTTGTGATAATTCGGGAACGGCGGGCGCTTGGTTGCCGGCGGGCGCGGGTTCTTCTTCAAGTCTTCGAGCAGGTACTCGACGGCGCGTTCAAGCTGCGGATCACCGCCACGCCGCCACGCCGCCGGGTCCATCTCGACTTCGATGTCAGGCGCGACGCCGTGATTCTCGATCTCCCACTTGCCTTCCGGCGTGTAGAAGCCGAAGTTCGGCGCGGTGACCTGGCCGCCGTCTAGCAATTGCGGCGTGCCGCCGATGCCGACCAGCCCGCCCCAGGTGCGCTTGCCGATCAGCGGGCCGATTTGCGAGCGGCGGAACATGTATGGCAAGTAATCGCCGCCCGAACCGGCATACTCGTTGACGAGCATCACCTTCGGGCCGGGCATGGTGCCGAACGGCTGGCGATAATCTTCGCCGTCGCGCAGCGCCCAGTAACTATTCAGCGGCTTGCGCAGGTAATCGATCACGTAATCGGCTGCTTGCCCGCCACTGTTGAAGCGTTCGTCAATCACCGCGCCGTCCTTGTCGAGTTGCGAGAAGTAGTAGCGGTTGAAAAAGGTGTAACCGCCGCCCGCCGTGTCGGGCAACCAAACGTAAGCCAGCTTACCATTGCTCATCTTCTCGACTTTGCGGCGATTGCCTTCGACCCACGCCAGATTGCGCAGGCCGTTTTCGTTCGGCACCGGCACGACCGTCACTTCGCGCGATTGCGAGCCATCGGCATTCGGGCCAACCTTGATGACGACCTGCTTGCCCGCCGTGCTTTCAAAGAAGGCATAGATATTATCGCTGGCCGTCACGTTGCGACCACCCACGGCCAGCAAATATTCGCCTTCCTGCACGTTGACGCCGGGCTGCGTCAGCGGCGCGCGCAGTTCCGGGTTCCAGTTCTCGCCGTCGTAAATCTTCGCAAAGCGATAACGCCCGTTCTCTATCGCGTAATCGCAGCCGAGCAGGCCGCCCGCCACACGATTCGGATTGGCAATGTCGCCGCCGAAGACGTAAAGGTGACCGACGGTCAACTCGCCGAGCATCTCCTGAAACAGATAATTCAAATCCGCACGGTGCGCCAGCGAGTCAACGTAGGGCGCGTACTTCTTGGCGGTCGCATCGAGGTCGAGGCCATGGTAGTTCGGATCATAGAAGAAATCGCGCTCGATGCGCCACGTCTCGCGATACATCTGTTGCCACTCGGCTTTCGGATCGACGTAGACTTCCATCTCGCCGGTCTTCAACAGATTGGGTGCGCCCGGCGCGCCCGGCGGCAAGGGCATGCCGAGTGTCGCCGTCGCCGCGATGAACCAGCTCTGCCCCTGGCGATAAAGCAGTTTCTCGCCGTTGGCCGAAAGGTCGAATGAGTTGAGGTTGTCGAGCGCCTTGTCGAGCTTGCGCTTCTCCATGTCGAACTTGTGCAGCGTCGCGCCCACCTGCACGCCCGGCGTCTGCACGGCAGGCCGTGTAAATTCGACTACATACAGGGTACCGGCTTTGCCTGCCGCCAGTCCGACGATATTGCGCGCAGGGATCGGCAAGGCGAGAATGCGCTGGCTGATCCTGTCGAAATCGATGCGTACAGGCTCAGGCTCTTTCTTGCCAGCGGGCTTTGCGCCCGGCGCTTGCGGATCGGCTTTCTTATCGCCCGCCGCTTCTGTGGGCTTGTCGCCGTCTTTCTTCTCTTCCTGAACTTTCTCTTCGTCGCTTTCAGGCGCCAGCGGCGACGGCAAATCCTTGCGCAGCACCGCGACATAAACACTGCGCGTCGGGCGATGCGGATAGCTCGTCATGTCGAAGCCCCAGACCGCCGGGCCGATGTCCGTGCTCGCCGTGAAGTAGAGATACTTGCCGCTTTGATCAAATGTCGCGTAGGCTACGTCGCTCAAGCCGTCGGTGACTTGCGTGCTCTTGCCGTCTTCGAGCGAATAGATGAACGCCGCGCCATACCACGACTGCACAGGCTTGACGTAAGCGACCCAGCGGCTGTCGGGCGACCAGCTCGGGTTGAAGTTCGCGCCGCGCCTGGCGGTATCCATCTTGACCGGCGTGCCCTTGTCTATGTCGACGTACCAGAGGTTGAGATGATTGTCGAGATAAGCAACCTTCTTGCTATCCGGCGACCACACCGGCCCGTAGAAGAACGAGCGGCTGCCGAGATTGATCTTCTTCACGTCGCCCATGCCGTTCTGGCTGCGCAGGTGCAAGGCGTATTCACCGGATTCGTCGGAGAAGTAAGAGACTAGCTTGCCATCGGGCGACCACGCCGGGTCGCGTTCGGCGATGCCGCTGGTGTTGGTCAGGTTGCGGGCATCGCCTTTTTCAGCCGGCACGCTGATGATCTCGCCGCGCGCTTCAAAGATGGCGCGTGCGCCGGTAGGCGAAATCGCCGCGCCGGAGATGCGCTGGCCGACCTTCTCGAAATGCGGACGCACCGCCAGCATATCGGCATTGATCGTGACGTTGAGCTTGCGCGCCTTGGCCGATTTCAGATCGTAAAGATTCAACGAGCCGAACTGCTCATAGACGATGGCGTCCGGCCCGACCGATGCCGACTTGATGTCGAGGCCGTCATTGCGAATCAACTGCTCGACTTTCTTCGCGCCGGTGTCATAAGCGAAGAGCGTGATGGGGCCGTTGCGGTCGGAGAGAAAGTAAACTTTATTACCGACCCACATCGGGCAGAAGTCATTGGAATTTTCGCGCGGCAGCTTGTCAATGCTGGAGTCGCTGAGATTGGCGATCCAGATGGGCGTCGTCATGCCGCCGCGATAACGCTTCCATGAACTGAAGCCGCGCGGCAGCGGCACGTAAGCCAGATGCGAGCCGTCGGGCGAGTACGCGCCTTCGTAGGCCATCGGCAGCGGCAGCGGCGCCGCCGACACGCCGTCAACCGCCATCGTGAAGAGGCGCGCGTAGCGGCCCGACGCACTGTCGCGGCCCGACACGAAGAGCACCTGCTTGCTGTCCGGCGTCCAGCCGACGACGTTGTCATTGCCCGGATGATAGGTCAGACGCCTGGGCACGCCGCCGGTCGCCGCGACCAAGTAGACATCGACGTTGCCGTCGTATTCGCCTGTGAAAGCGATCCAGCGGCCATCCGGCGAAAAGATCGGCGAAAACTCGTTGCCCGCGCCGTTCGTCAGCCGCGTCGCTTCGCCGCCTTCACGCGAGACGATCCACAAATCGCCGGCATACGAGAAGGCAATTTGCGTCTGGCTCACGGTCGGATTGCGCATCAACAACGGCTTGTTGGTTTGCGCGAACCCGGCGCAGGCCAGCGCCAGAATAAAGAGAATGGGTAGCAATATCTTTTTCATATGGGAGTCTCCTTGGGCACAGATCAAATAACTGACCGTTTACAGAATCCATGTAGGGGCGACCGTCTCTGGTCGCCCCAGACTGGAACGCGGGTGTCTCATTGAAAGTTCGTGCATTCCAGTCTGGGGCGGGCACGGAGTCCCGCCCCTACATGGTTATATAGATTACTTGTTTGCCGTCGTGGCAGTGCCGTTGTGATAGTTCGGGTACGGCGGCAACTTCGGTTTCTGCTGCGGATTCTTCTTGAGTTCTTCGAGCAGATACTCGACTGCCTTTTCAAGTTGCGGGTCGCGTCCCTGCCGCCATGCCGCCGGGTCATTTTCAACTTCGATGTCAGGCGGCACGCCGTTGTTCTCGACTTCCCAATCACCCTTGAGCCCGTAAATCGCCGCGTCCGGCGCGGTCACGCCGCCGCCGTCCATCAACTGCGGGGCTGGGAAAGCCGCCACCAGTCCGCCCCATGTACGCTTGCCGACGAGCGGCCCTATATTCATCTTGCGGAAATACCAGGGCATCGCATCGCCGCCCGAACCAGCCATTTCATTAATCAACATCGCCTTCGGGCCATAGATCGCGCCCGCCGGAACCGGCACGTCCTGCCCGCCATATCGATAATGAATGTAACTGAGCAACTGGCGGCTCAGATGCTGGACGACGTAATCGGCGAGCAGGCCGCCGCCGTTGAAGCGTTCGTCAATCACCGCGCCTTCTCGATTGGTCTGCGCGAAGAAGTAGCGGTTGAAGCTCGTATAGCCGCCGCCGCCTGTGTTGGGCAAATAAACATAAGCCAGCTTGCCATTGCTCAACTGATCGACCTTGCGGCGATTGCCTTCGATCCACGCCAGATTGCGCAAGGCGTTTTCGTTCGGCACCGGCATGACCGTGACCTCGCGCGCGCCTGTGCCATCAGGATTCGGGCCGACTTTGATGAGCACCTGTTTGCCCGCTTTGCTCTCAAGTGCCTGATAGACGTTGTCTCTGGCGGTCAGTTCGCGACCGCCCACGGCCAGCAAGTATTCGCCGGCCTTGACGTTGACGCCGGGCTGCGTCAGCGGCGCGCGCAATGCAGGGTTCCAGTTCTCGCCATTGTAGACGCGCGCGAAACGATAGCGGCCATTCTCAATCTTATAATCGCAACCGAGCAGGCCGCCGGGCACGAAGTTCGGACGCGGCTGGTCGCCGCCGAAGATGAACATATGGCCGATGGTCAGGTTGTTGAGCATCTCTGTGAACAGGTAGTTCAAATCGGCGCGATGCGCGACGGCGTTCAGGTAAGGCTCGTAGAGTTTTTCCGTCGCTTTCAGATCGAGGCCATGCAGGTTCGGATCGTAGAAGAAATCGCGCTCGCCGCGCCAGACTTCCTTGTACATCTGCTTCCACTCGGCCTGCGGATCGACGCGCACTTCCATGTCGCCGGTCTTCAACATATTCGGCCCGCCCGGCGCGCCCGGCGGCAGAGGTGCGCCAAGCGTCGCCGTCGCGGCGATTATCCAGTTCGGCCCCTGGCGATAGAGCGCCTTTTCGCCGCTCGCCGAAACCATGAAGGCGCTGACGCCTTCGATGGCTTTATCGAGCTTGCGCTTGTCGAAGTCGTACTTGTGAACGATGAACGACGGCGGCCCAAATGAATCACCGCTTTGCGGCGGCGCTTCGACGATGTAAATCAGATTGCCTTTGCCGACTTGCAGATCGATGTAGCCGCGCGCAGGGATGGGCAAGGCGACGACGCGCTGATCTATGCCGTCCAGGTCGATGCGCACAGGCTCAGGCTCTTTTTTGACCGGCGACCCGCCTTCAGGCTTTTTCTCTTCGGGCTTCTTATCGCCCGCCTGATCAGCCGGCTTATCCGCAGGCTTATCACCCGCTTGATCGGCAGGCTTGTCCGCAGGCTTATCGGCTGGTTTGGCGTCGTCTTTCTTGTCGGGCTGCACTTTCTCTTCGTCGCTTTCCGGGGCCAGCGGCGAAGGCGTGTCGTTGCGCAGGACGACCGCATAGACGCTGCGCGTCGGTTGATTCGCAATGCCCGAAAGGTCTGCAAAGCTGATCGACGGCCCAACGTTCGTGCTGGCGGTGAAGTAGAGATACTTGCCGCTCTTGTCGAACGCCGGATGGCGCGCGTCGCTCATGCCGTCGGTGATCTGGCTGGTCTTGCCGCTGTCGAGCGAGTAGATGAAGATGGCGCGCAGCAGGTTGGGCAATTGCCTGGCGTAAGCGACCCACTTGCTGTCAGGCGACCAGCCCGGTTGCAGCACGCTGTCGTTAAAGCCAATCGGGTTGCTGTCCACCTTGACCGGCGTGCCCTTGTCTACGTCGATATACCAGAGCGTCATCTGGTGATCGTAAAGCGCGATCTTCTTGCTATCGGGCGACCAAGTCGGTGAATAATAAAAGGTCGCCGGCAGCTTGATCCTCTTCACATCGCCTGCGCCTTTCTGGTCGCGCAGGTGCAGGGCATATTCGCCCGATTCATCGGAGAAGTAAGCGATCCACTTGCCGTCAGGCGACCATGCCGGATCGCGTTCCATCACGTCCATTGTGTTGGTCAGATTGCGGGGGTCGCCTTTTTCGGCGGGCACGCTGATGATCTCGCCGCGCGCTTCAAAGACGGCGCGCGCGCCGCTTGGCGAAATCGCCGCGTTCGTCATGCGATTGCCGACTTTCTCAAAGTGCGGGCGCACGCCGAGCAGGTCGCTGTTGACGCGGATGTTGACCGGGCTGGCTTTGCCGCTCTTCAAGTCGTAAAGGGAAATCGTGCCGAACTGCTCATAAGCAATCGCCCCCGGCCCCGCCGACGCCCATTTGAAATCGAGCCCGTCATTCTTGACGAGTTGATCGATCTTCTTCGATTTGGTGTCGTAAGCGAACAACGTCACTGCGCCCGTGCGGTTCGACAGAAAGTAAATCTTATCGCCAATCCACATCGGGAAGCGGTCGTTGGAATTTTCGCGCGGCAGCTTTTCGATAGATGAATCGGCGAGCCGCGCAATCCAGATGGGCATGGTCTGGCCGCCTTTGTAACGCTTCCAATCCGGCTGCCATTGCGACAGCGGCTCATAAGCGATAGCCGCGCCGTCGCCGGAGAACGAGCCGTAGGAAGCCACCGGCAGCGCCACTTCCGCCGGCAGCGCGCCGCCATCCAGACCTATGGTGAAGAGGCGCGCGTAACCCGACGTGCTGTTGCGGGAAGACGCAAAGAGCACCTGCTTGCCGTCCGGCGTCCAGCCGATGGCGCGGTCGCCGCCGGGGTGATAGGTCAGGCGTTTGGGCACGCCGCCCGTCACCGGCATGGTATAGACATCTGTGTTGCCGTCGTATTCGCCGGTAAAAGCGATCATCGAACCATCGGGCGAAAAGACCGGATCGGTTTCGATGCCGACGCCTGTCGTCAGACGCCTGGCGTCGCCGCCTTCGCGCGGCACGATCCACAGGTCGCCGGCGTAGACAAAGACGATGTGCGTGCGGTTCACCGTCGGCTTTTGAAATAGCGTCGGGTTGCTGGTTTGTGCGAATGAAGTTACTGAAAGAGCAAGCAACAATAGGGCGAGCGCGAACACTCTGGTCATGACACGACTCCTTTCAAGCTGATCCACTGATGGGTTGTGACTGCAAAGAAAACAGATTATTGCGCAATGGGCAAGGTCAAATATCGTTTACGTCGCGCCGCCGGGCGATGTTCGATGTGAAACTCAAAACCTCAGCGCGTAAGAACACATTAATGAATGAGCCGATCTCATGCGCACCTTCGCCAGTCCCGTAGGGACGAAATGTTTATAGTTGAAACGCCAGCGAGGGACGAAGCCCCGTAGGGGCGAAATGTCCACATTTCGCCCCTACGGGGCTTGTTTTTTCAACAAACCTGAAACTATAAACATCACGCCCCGACAGGGCTTTCTGAAATTGGGCCACACTTCATTGCTCACTTTTCCAACCGTTGATCAAACCCTTCACCACTTCGCTCAGGACTGTTTGATAGTCAACGGCCCGTAATCTCGCGCGCCAGCGCCGCCGCGCCATAGAGTTTGCGCAGCGCTTCAATGATCGCGGCGCTGTGTACGGCGACGGCGCGGCTGCCTTCGCTCTCTTCGATGTACCAGTAACGATTCGACAGCTTCTGTATGTTGCTGTCGAAGTTCAAGCCGACGATCTCGGCGCGGCGATTAATCACAGGGCTGCCGGAATTGCCGCCAATCGTGTCCGCTGAATAGACGAAGTTGATCGGCGTCGTCAGATCGAGCTTTGCTTCGCCTTCTTTCCAGCGGCGCGGCAGATCATAAGGCGGCTTTTCATCGAAGCTGCGGGCGCGATCATACAGGCCATACAAGGTCGTCTTGTAGGGCACGAAGGTCGTGTCTTCTTCGTAACCGAGCACGCGGCCATAGCTCAAGCGCAAAGTGAAATTCGCATCCGGGTAAACCTGCTTGCCGTAGACCGCAAAGCGTGCCGCAGCGATCCGCCCGCCGGCGCTGGTTTCAACGCTCTGAATCCGCCCTTCGTTCCAGGCGCGCAACTCGCGGATGATCGGCTCGATGCGCCGCGCCAGTTGAATCAACGGGTCGGCAGATTGGGCGATGGCCGCCGCGCCGCCTTCAACGAGCGCCTTGCGCGTTGCCACGTCGGCAAGCTTCGTCCCTGTAACCACCGTCTTAGCGACAGCCGCCGGCGTCGAACCTTGCAAGGCGGCGCGAAGAAATGGATCATCCGGCCCCAGCGTTTTCTGTGCTTCTTCGAACCACGCGGCAAGGATCGCCTCTTCCATTTCCGAATAAACCGGCGCGGGCGAAAACAAGCTGAACTTCAATGATTCGAGCTTCGAGTCGCGGAATTCATCGTAGCGTTGCTTGTTCGGCTTGCCGATCTCATCGGCATAACGCACGAGCGTCGAAGCGATTTTGCCCAGCCGCGATGGCTCAATCGTCGTGAACGCCATGCGTCTGGCCATGGGCGGCAGGTCGCGATACGCGGCGGCGATCTGATCCCACGCTTCCGCGTACTTCTGCCGCCACTCCGTATTGCCCGCGACCCGTTCGCGCAGCGCTTTTTCCTCGGCTTCTTTCTTCGCCATCAGTCGCGGATTATTCAAGCCTTCCTGCTGGCCGACCAGCCGCTTGAGCGAATTGTTCAGCGAGCGAATGCCAGCCCCCGCCTGCCGCAATTGTTCCGCGCCGCGCTTGCCATAGTTCGCCAGCGCATCGCGCCGCGACGTCCACGTCTGCATCTGTAGAGGATTGCCGACATCGCGCTGATATTGAATCTGTGCAAAGGTCAGCAGTCGTGCGGTCGAACCGGGATTGCCGCTGGCGATGACGAATTCGCCATCCGTCGGGCCGCTTTCGGACCACTTGAAATAATGCTCGGTCTTGAGCGGCTGATTGTTTTCATAGACGCGAAAGAAGGCCACGTCGAGGTCATAACGCGGATAGGTGAAGTTGTCCGGGTCGCCGCCAAAGAAGGCGATCTGTTCTTCGACAGCAAAGACGAGGCGCAGGTCGGTGTATTTTTTATAACGATAGAGCCAGTATTCGCCGCCGCTGTAGAGCGGCACGATTTCGCTGCGCAAGCCTGTCTTTTCGGTCGATTCGGTTTCAATCGCCGCCATCTCGGCTTTGCGCTGTTCGTTGGCTTCTTTGTCGGAGGCTCCCGCTTTGACCGCGCCCTTGACGCGCGTGCTCACCTCTTCAAGCGATACGAGTACATTGATTTCAAGGTCGGGACATTTCAATTCTTCCGCAGGCGTGCGCGCGTAAAAACCTTCTTTGGTATAGTCGCGCTCTTTGGTCGAGACTTTTTGCAACTGGCCGCTGGCGACGTGCTGATTGGTCATCAGCAGGCCGTCGCCGGATACGAACGCGCCGCTGCCGCCGTCGTTCAAGCGCACGCTGGCGAGCCGCACATGGTCGAGCCATGCGTCGCTCGGCGCGAAATCGTATTTGTCCTTCCATTGCTTGCGCGGCGGATTGTCAAACGTCCACATGCCGTCATCTGCATAAAGGCCGAGCGGCGCAATGAACATGGCGAGCAGGATTGCAATGCTTGGGAGCTTTTTCATCAACGGATCTCCATAAATGTATGAATATCGGGCCGAAGCACGTCCAGGCTGCTGGAATCCTCAGCCCCGTAGGGGTGAAATGTTTATAGAACCGTGTCGCCAAAGTAAACCCAAGCTCCGTCAGGAGCGCAATGTCAACATTTCGCCCCTACGGGGCTTGCTTTCTCTTCGATGCTTCCAACTATAAACATTGCGTCCCTACGGGACTACTCGAAGGCGTAGCGTTCCAGCCATGCAGCCACAAACTCGATCACCATCAAAATCCCGGCTGATTGATCGACTTCGTATCGACCTTCGGCGCGTACTTTTTCGCCACCTCTTGAATGTCGCTGGCTTTGCCGATCAGCACGAAGACCAGATTATCCACAGGAAAGTACTGCTTGATGACGCGCTGTGCATCAGCCATCGTCATCGAATCGACCTTCGCATAATAGTTATTCACATCGCTTTCGTCGAGGCCGTAAAACTCCAACTGCGCGAGCCTCGCCGCCAGTTGATCGCTGGTTTCGATGGTCGGCGGGAACTGGCCTTTCAGATAGCTTTTCGCTGATTTCAACTCATCTTCGGTGATGCCTTTTTCGTGCAGCCGCTTGAGCACATCGAGCGTCATATCCATCGCTTTTTCGGTCGTCGCGTTCGGCGTGAAGGTCGAGATCGCGAACGGCCCCGCCGCCAGGCGCTGCGTGAACGACGAGCGCGCTCCGTAAGTCAAGCCACTTTGAATGCGCAGGGCGCTATTGAGCATAGATGTGAAGCGCCCGCCAAACAACGTGTTGATGACTTGAACGTAAACGCGGTCGGGATTCGTCCGGCTGATGCCGACGTTGCCGATCTGATAAAACGTCTGCGTCGCGTCGGGCTTGTCAATCAGCAGCAATTTCCTGCCGTTGAAGGGCACTGGCTCCGGCACGTTTGCCGCCAGGCTGGCTTTGCCGCTCCAGGCGCTGAATTTGTCTGTGAGCATCTGCTGCATCTCAGCCGTATTGAAATCGCCGACGACGGCAATAATCGCGCTGGCTGGCGCGTAATACGTTTGATAAAACTTCACCACATCGTCGCGGCTGATCGCGCCCAGCGAGCGCTCGTCGCCGTCGTCTGGCCGTCCATAAGGATGATTGCCATAGAGGTAGGCGTTGAAGTAATTTTCAATGACCGCGCGCGGCTGATCCTTGGCGGCTTTGATGGCGTCGGCGCGCTGCTTGAGCATCTTGGTGACTTCGTCCGGCGGAAAGGCCGCGTTGAGCAGCACGTCGCTGAACAGGTCAAGCCCTTTGCCGATGTCTTTCTTGACGAACTCGGCGAAGCCGTTCGAGTAATCATAACTTGCCGAGGCATCCAGCGTGCCGCCAACGAAATCAAGCTCGGCGGCGATCTGATCGGCGCTGCGCGACCGCGTGCCTTTGCGCAACAGCCCTGCGGTGAGCGACGCGAGGCCCTCCTTGCCCGCCGGGTCGGCGACCGCGCCGGCTTTGATGATGAAGTTGAAGCTGATGATGGGCACCTCGTGCTGCTCCATCAGCAGCACGGTCAAGCCGGTCGGCAATTTCACATTCTTGAACGGCGGCAGCCGAAGCGCGCCGTCTTCAGCGCGCGCGGGCGCGGCGCTTGACGCAGCCAACAAAATGGCGAATAGAATAACGAGCAATCGCTTCATGAATTTTCCCCTACGCTATAAAACAAACGAATCATTTCTTCTCACCAGCAGACCCCTGCCCTGCGTCGCCCGCTTCAGGCACGAGCGTCGCCACCGTGCGATTCTTATCGCCGAAGTATTTCTCAGCGACGCGCCGCACGTCTTCTTTCGTCACTTTATTGTATTCCTGCGCGGCATCAAAGAGCTTGCGGTAATCGCCAAAGAATACTTCGTAGCTGCCGAGCGTGTTGGCGCGACCGCTGATCGTCTTCATTTCGCGATAGAAATTTGCCAGCAATATATTCTTGGCTTTGGCGATCTCCTGATCGGTGACCGGCTGTGATCGGGCTTTGCCGAATTCGTCATAGATGGCGCGCTCGACTGCCTCGGTAGCAATGCCGGCCTTTGGCTGCGCAGTCACCATGAACAGCGTCGGATCGAAGGCGAATTCCAGGTTTGAATCAATGGTAATCGCCAGTTGATCTTTATCGACCAGCCGCTGGTACATCCGCGAGCTTTGTCCCGAAAAGAGAATCGTCTTCAAGACCTGCAAGGCGTAATATTCATTACTTGCGGTTTGCGGCACATGATAGCCGATCATCACGAGCGGCAACAGCGCAAACTTCTTGACGACGACGCGGCGCTCGCCCTGCTGTTCGGGTTCCTGCGTGGTGACCGCTGGCGGCGGCGTATGCGAGGCGATTGGCTCGATGGTCTTTTCGGCGAGCTTGAAGACATTGTCGGCGCTGACGTCGCCACAGACGACCATGGTCGCATTCGACGGCGAGTAGCCCATCTCGAAGTGGCGCTTGAGATCTTCCATCTTCCAGTTCTGAATATCGACCATCCAGCCGACCACCGGCCATTGATATGGGTGCGCTGTGTAAGCGGTCGCCCAGAGTTGTTCGTAGAGCGTGCCTAAGGTGCTGTTATCGACCGATAACCGCCGCTCGTTGGCGACGACGCCGCGCTCGGATTCGATGATCTTCGGATCAAAGCTGAGATTTTGAATGCGGTCGGCTTCGAGATCGAAGATGAGATCGAGCGCCGAACTGGGAAACCAGTCCTGATAGACGGTCACATCGTTGTTGGTATAAGCGTTGTTGCTGCCGCCGCCGGCCTCCATGACGCGGTCGAATTCGCCTGGGCCGTACTTCTTCGCGCCGTTGAACATCATGTGCTCGAAGAAATGTGACAGCCCCGTCGTGCCAGGCCGCTCGTTGCGCGAGCCGATGCGATAAAAGATGTACATCGTCGCATTGGGAATTGAATGATCTTCCTGCACGAGGATCTTCATGCCGTTCTTGAGCGTGTGCGTCTTCACATCGAAAGCCTGCGCGCTCGCCAGCGTGGCGAAGATCAGTATGACAAGGCAAGCGGTGATTGCCTTAACGAATGGCTTCATGAGTTCTCTCCCGTAGATTTAGCAAGGCACTCGATCAGCAGTCTGGATTCGACCCTCTACAGTGAGTCTATCCGAACCCGTGCCGCGCTATCAAGCGACGCCAATGAAAATGCGGCCTGCGCTGCGCCGTTTATGATAAGCTTTGAGGCAACGAGGTGAAGCGATATGCAGACCGTTACGACAACCCATATTTACCTTGATGAACACGGCGTCGCCTGGATCACCGGCGCGAATACGAAAGTCATCGAAGTCGTGCTCGACAAGACCGCCTGGGGGTGGAGCCCTGAAGAGATTCACGAACAGCACCCGCACCTGTCGCTGGCGCAGATTTACGCGGCGTTCTCCTATTATTATGACCATCAGGCTGAGTTGGATGCAGACATCAAGCGCCGGGATGAAGAAGTAGAGGAAATGAGAAAAAAGGCTGGAGAATCTCCTATCGTCCGCAAGTTGAAAGAGCTTGGAAAACTCTAGGACACGACAGAGCGAGTACCTTCTCTTCGCCAAATTCGCGCGGCTAGGATGAGCATATGCCTTTGAGTTTGTACCTGGATCATCATGTCAAACTTGAGATAACGAAGGGCCTTCGCCATCGCCAGGTTGATGTGCTGACGGCTTATGAAGATAGCGCTCATCAATTGGGCGACCCGGCCTTGCTTGACCGCGCCATGCAATTACATCGCGTTCTCTTTACTCAAGATGATGATCTACTACGTGAAGCAACTCGGAGGCAAGAGGCGAATATAGGATTTGCGGGAGTGATATATGTGCATCAAAATAATCTTTCAATAGGTCAATGCATCGATGAATTGGAATTGATCGCTGGGGTTTTCGAGTCAGAAGAAATGTTGAATTGGATTGAATACTTGCCACTGAAGAGATAGACCTGAAACGTCTCGTGTGCTCGCCTTTCACAATCTGAATTAAACCTTCCATCCGAATCTTTCAGCCTTTCGTCCGTAGCCCGGCGATTTGCTGCTCTCGCCTGCGTATCATCACGGCAGGAGGGAGAACATGAAACCATCAACTTCGCAACTGCATAACCCGATCAACACCGCTAAACCATCGCGTCCGGCAGTCGCGCGCACGGCGATCAAGCTGACGATCATCGCCGCGTTCGCGGTCGCTTGCGGCCTGGCGCTGTTTACGCAAGCGTCGCTCAGCCGGCCCAATCAGGCCAATGTGGCAGCGCCGCAGAAGAACGAAAGCGCCGGCGAGCGCCACGCCCGCGAGCGCTTCGACTTTCTGGTGCGCGCGGATTTCTTTGCCGGCTTTGAAGGTGACAAGGCGGCCTTCGAGCGCGGCATGAAAACCTGTGAAGAGGTACTCGCCAAAAATCCCCAACACGCCGAAGCGCTGGTCTGGCATGGCGGCGGGCTGGTCTTTCGCGCCGGCCAGCAGTTTCAAAAAGGCGATTTTCAACGAGGCATGGAGACCTGGAATCGCGGTCTCAAAGAGATGGACGCGGCCATCGCGATGGAACCCGAAAATGTCGGCGTGCTGATTCCGCGCGGCGCGACCCTGCTGGTCGCTTCACGCTTTGCCAAACCGGAAGCGGAAGCCCGCCGGCTGCTCGAACTCGCGGTCGGTGATTACGAGAAAGTTCTGCAACTTCAGTTCGGCACCTTCGCCAGTTTGTCTGGCCATGCGCGCGGCGAATTGCTGTTCGGCCTGGCCGAAGGCTGGCAACGGCTCGGCGATCAGGCGAAAGCCCGCGCTTACTTCGGGCGGCTTGCCGACGAAGCCCCAGGCTCGGCGCGACAGCAGCAGGCCAGCGCGTTTCTCGAAACCGGCAAGCTGGTCGCTTCGACTGCATCCTGCGTCGGCTGCCATAAACGATGATGCGCAGTTTGTCGTGCAACTTACGAAAAGGAGAAATGAAATGAGCGACAAAGCAAATCTCATTGCCATGATTCTCGGAACCCTCGGCATATTGTTTTTCATGGCGATGGCCTTCCGCATATTGCCCACAAACCTGGCGATCTTCGCAGGCATTGCCTGCTTCATCATCGCCGGAGCCGTCAAGCGTCTCGCGGCGCAGGATCGCTAATCAACTGGCGAGATCAATGAACTGGCATAGGAATTACAACGGCTGATCCATCGCCGCCGTCAGGATGGGTTGATGCGCCATCCTGACGGCGATGGCGATATGCTATGATGCAGCGCATGGATTGAAGCTCAGGGCATGAGGCGAAGGTCACAGATGAATGGCGAGCGAAAAGACTGGCGGCGCGAATTCGTGCGCGATATGCGCTGGGTGTTGCTCATTACCGCCATCGCTGCCATCGCCCTGGTCATTCTCGTGCCGTTTTATCGCCAGTCGCCGGGGCACGTGGTTGCTTCTCTGATCATCGCCACGGTCTATGGCGGCAGCATCGGCAGCGTGATGACGCTGTTCTTCAACCGTTATGGCGAGCGCATTGCCACCCGCCGCGTGCCGTTCAACTGGCTGCTGCTCATCGTCACGCTCGTCATCCTGACGACCCTCGGCCTGCTGATCGCCGGATTGATTCTCGTCGCTCTGGGGCTGTTTGACATCCGGGATTATTGGCAAAAGTTCCGCAACGACATGCGTTATGCGTGGGCCATCTCGATGGCCATCGGCATCAGCCTTTCGCTTTACGAAGGCCTGCGCGGCAAGCTCGAAGCGACCAGACTGGAACTGCGCGAAAAGGAACTCGCCGCCGAACGCGCCCGCCAGCTCGCCATCGAAGCGCGCTTGTCGTCGCTCGAATCGCGCATCCATCCACACTTTCTCTTCAACACGCTCAACTCGATTTCGTCGCTGATTCAGGAAGACCCGGCGCAGGCTGAAAAACTGGTCGAACGGCTGGCCACCTTGCTGCGCTTTTCGCTCGACTCGAACGAGCAGCGCACCGTGCCGCTCGAAAAAGAGATGAAGATTACACG
>JBBWZK010000475.1:0-13451 GCA_039648975.1 Blastocatellia bacterium | reverse complement strand
GTCATGAAGTTGTGATCCGATGGGCGGACGCCGCGATCATCGGTCGTGCCGATATACTCAGCCGGCAATCTCGACAGGTCGCGCTGATCGGGAATCTGCGTCGCGCGCAGCGTCAGGGTGCTTGCGCCGCGCGAGTAGAAGATGTAATCAATGCGACCGCGCCGCGTGCGCGTCTGCCACTCTACAGGATTGTCTGGATAAGCGGCTGCCGTGCCTGCGCCGAAGGCCTCGTTCCAGCCATCGTAATAACTGGAAGTCATCCCCGGCATCTCCGGCCAATCAGGACTGAAGTTGAAATCGCCGACGATGATGCGCGGCTCGGCAAAGTTACTGGCGAAGTTCTTCAACTCGCTGACCTGCTGTTGACGCCCTGCGGTCGAGTCCGGATCAAGGTGCGTGGTGAAGAAATTGATCACCTTGCCGTTGATGTTGATGGTCGCCTGCGCCACCGAGCGCTGATAGCTCATATAGACGAAGCTGGTGCTGATGATCGTCCCTTTCGTCAGAATCACGTTGCCTTCGGTGCAGCCGGCGAATTTGCCTATCCAGTAATACGACCAGTTGGCGCCGGTCTTTTGCGTCAGCAGGTCGCGCATCTGTTGCGCGTGGTTATCGCCAGGGTAGACGGGCATCTCGTACATGCCCACCACGTCTGCGCCCATGTTGGCGATCCAGGTCGCCTGACGATCCAGGTCTTGGATGTTGTCTGTGCCCTTATTGAATTGGCTGTTCCAGGTCATCACCTTGATCGTCACGTTGCCCGATGGCAGCGGATTAGCAGTGATCACCACTGTTGCGCTCGCCGACGCCCCCTGGTTGTCTGTGACCGTCAGCCTCGCCGTATAGGTTCCGGCGGAACTGTAGGTGTGCGATGGGTAGGGCTGTGTAGAGGTCTGGCCGTCGCCGAAGTTCCAACTGTAGGAAGCGATGCTGCCGTCTGGATCAGACGACGTTTGGCTGAAACTGACCGGCAGCGGCGCGACGCCCGATGTGGGATTGGCTGAAACCGTAACCACTGGTGGTAGATTCGCCGGTGGTGGTGGCGGCGGCGCGCCGCCAAGCGTGCTCGCCAGCATGACTGTGTCGTTCTTGAGCACACCGGGCGAAATGTTTAAGTAAGTCGAAGGCGATAGCACGATCTGGTCTATCAAGAACCCATCTTCGCGGGCTTGCAGGCGCAGAGTTTGCTGGCCTGTCGAAGCAAAGTAGATGTTCGACCCCATCACGCCGACGCCCCAGCCGTTATCCTGCCAGCCCCAGCCGCTCAAGCCGTAGCCCGCAGCCTCTTCGAGATTGATGCAGGTTCCGCTGGTCGTGCCGGTGCGAAAGACCGCCGCGCCCGTGGCATCTACACTGCCGGAGAACTGAACGAAGAACGAGTCATTGTATGGTGAGTCACTAATGGCTTTGCTGCGCACCCAAAGGTGGTAAGCCGTGTTGCTCTGGGCGTTGAAGGTCACCTCGAAATAACTCGTCGGGTTGGCCAGCGGGTTGGCGAGCTTGGCTGCGCCGGCGTCCGGGTTTTGCAATGCGGTGGTTCCCGCTGCGCTGTTGTCGTAGACCTTCGAGAATGAGCCGTAAACCGTGTTGTTCGGCACGTCTGATGCCCAGATGACGATGTTTGATGCGCCCGCCGGCGGCACGGTGAAAGTGAAACCGTTAGTGAGCGTGGCGCTTTGAGTATCGGGATTCGTCACCACGACATTGGCTGCGCCCGCCGCATGAACCGGCGTCGTCGCTGTGATCGTCGCGCTATTATTGACCGTAACGCCGGTTGCCGCCGTGCCGCCAATTTTCACGCTTGCGCCGCTCACGAAATTCGTCCCCGTGATTGTCACCGACGTGCCGCCGGCAGTGGTTCCCGAATTGGGTGTAATACTGTTTACTGTCGGCGCAGGGGCAGGCGGCGGTGTCTGATAGGTATAGCCGCCGGCGAGCGTCGCGCTTTGAGTATCGGGATTCGTCACCACGACATTGGTCGCGCCCGCCGCGTGGGCTGGCACTGTTGCCGTCATCGTCGTGCTGTTGGTTACGGCAACGCCGGTCGCCGCCGCGCCGCCGATGCTCACGCTTGCGCCGCTCACAAAGTTTGCGCCGCTGATCGTCACCGCCGCGCCGCCGCTGGTCGGCCCCGCATTCGGTGTAATGTTGCTTACTGTTGGCGCGGGACTGCCGCCGCCGCCACTCTTCGGCAGTATCGTCGTGTCGTTCTTTAAGCCGCCCGGCGCGCTGTTCAAGTAGGTCACCGGCGATAGCACGATCTGATCGATTGACAAGCCATCTTCGCGTGGCTGCAGGCGCAGAGTCTGTGTGCCGGTCGTCGCGAAGTAGATGAGCGGCCCCATCACGCCAACGCCCCAGCCATTGTCCTGCCAGCCCCAGCCGCTCAAGCCATAGCCGGAAGCCTCTTCGAGATTGATGCAGGTTCCATCAAGCGTGCCGGTGCGGAAAACCGCTGAACCGCCGGCAGTGACGCTGCCGTCAAACTGCACGAAGATCGAATCGTTGTAGGGCGAATCGTTCTGCGCCTTGCCGCGAATCCAGAGACGGTAAGCGGTATTGCTTTGCGCGTTGAAGCTCATCTCGAAATAATCGCCCGGCAGCGGCAGCGGTAAAGCCAGTTTATTGCCGCCGAAATCCGCATTCGCCAGCCGTGCGCCGCCGGCTGCACTTGCGTCAGAGACAATCAGCCAGTTACCAACCTTCGTGGTCGCTTCCGAAGCGTAGAGCACGATATCGGTTGGTGCTGCTTGCGCCGTTGCCAGTCTGAGCAACACAAAGACGCCGATCAGCAATAGGGGGGAAACCCTCAACACGAATTTACTCACAACCTGGTTCATCCTAGACCTCCACAAAAATCTCGATTGATACACATCTATCCCAGAGAGCGTTTGCCTCGTCCCCACGATCAGCAAACCGCTCTGTTTAAGGGAGGCTTTTACGAAGGATCAGCGCCGTGCCGCGTGTATCAATTCGGCAACGACATTCGTTTTGCCTGTTCTGTTGAATTCAATGTTTCACGACTCCAGGGCAACAACCTACTGCCCGGAGCCGAAACCCATCGCGACCGCAGCAAAGTTCAGCGGGGCGCAGCCAAACGTCAGCAGCAGCCACGATTTCTGGTCGCTTTTAGGGGCTGATAGACCAGGCGTGTGAGGGTTCAGGGCTATCCATCTCGACTCGTTTACGCAGAGTCTTAGACGATGCCTGTTTTTTTCAGGCTTGCTTTGACTAATCAAATCTTCATTCCAATTGTTGTGGAAGTGAGTTTATATCACGACACTACAGGCAAATCAATAATTCATTGAGGGTCACAAGAGTTTCGCAACACCAGTGCTGCCAAATCACCACAATTCGCCGCAAATGAGGCGTTAAGCTTATTATTCGTGCATAATGAAAATTGAACCGGGCTCACGCTGCAAGCGGGCGCGGATCGTTGACGAATTTTGCAAAGCGCTCCAGGTTTGGTGTATTAAAATCAGTAGGGCAGTGTGGGCGCACATTATGAAATCAACACGATTGGATGTCAGGCTGCACAACGCCTATGCGATTAGACGTCATCGTTCCCACCTATAATCGCCACACCTTGCTCGACAACACGCTTCGCAGTTTATGGCGTGCCGGCGTGCCGCAAGGTTTAGACGTGCACGTCACCGTTGTTGATAACAACTCGAAAGACCGCACGCCCGAGGTTGTCGAACAATGGCAACCCAAATTCGCGGGACGCTTGCAGTATCTCTTTGAACGACAGCAGGGACGCTCGGCAGCGCTCAACGCCGGCATATGTGCCACCAATGGCGATCTCGTCGGCATGATTGACGATGATGAAGAGATTGACGCAGGCTGGTACGAGCGCGTCCATGCGGCATTTTCGGAAGGCCGGATTGATTTTATAGGTGGGCCTTATGTGCCGCGCTGGGGAGCCCGCCCGCCCGACTGGCTGCCGATGAATTATGTCGGCGTCATCGGCTGGATTGACGGCGGAGAGCAGGTCGTCACTTATGGTAAAGACTATCCGGGCATCCTCATGGGCGGCAACGCCGTATTGACGCGCGCCATCCTCGACCGTGTCGGGCTGTACCTGACTTCGTTGAGCCGCACGGGCAAGCGTCTGCTCGCCGGCGAAGACGAAGATATGTATGCGCGCCTGTTGGCTGCCGGCGCGCGCGGGGTTTATTTGCCCGATCTGATCATCCACCACTACGTTCCCCCCGAGCGTTTGACGAAGCAGTATTTTCGCCGCTGGTGTTTCTGGCGCGGCGTCTCGCGCGGCATATTGAATAAAGTGCAGCGCTCGCCGGAAGCGCACCTGTCGGGTGTGCCGCGCCGGCTCTATGGCGACGCGGCGCGCAGCCTGTTGCGCATCGGCGCGCGAACCGTGAAGCGCCGTCGCGAACCGGCAGCGCATTTTTCTGATGAGTTGGCGGTGTGGGATCTGGCAGGCTTCTTCTACGGCAAACACCTATACAGAGCCGCCATGTGATTTATGCTTAAGCCGCCCATGACGATTGACGAATCGTTCGACATCTCGGCCATCGTCTGCACATACAATCGTAGCGGCGTGCTCAAAGAAGCGCTGGCGCGCATCGCCGCGCAGCAAGCTGAAGGCTTGCGTTACGAAGTCATCGTCGTTGATAACAACTCGACAGACGACACGCGCCAGGTGATCGAAGCGTTCGTGGCGGCGAGCCGCCGCTGTGTGCGTTATGTCTGCGAGCGCCAGCAGGGGGTCTCGCACGCACGCAATGCCGGCATTGCCGCATCCACTGCGCCGCTGCTGGCTTTTTTTGATGACGATGTGATGGTATCGAGCGATTGGCTGATCAAGATCAAACAGAGGCTCGACCTTCATCCTGATGTGGAGTACGTTGGCGGCAAAGTGCTGCCGCGATGGGCTACTGTGCCGCCGGCCTGGCTGGTTCCAGACAACTGGGCACCCATTGCCGCGCTTGATTATGGCGATGAGCCGTTCGTGATTAATGCCACAACTCAAGTCGGCTTGATCTCGGCCAACCTGGCGATACGCCGGCGCGCGCTCGACGAGGTTGGCTGGTTTCGCCCTGAGTTGCAGCGCGTCAAAGACGGCATCGGCTCGATGGAAGATCAAGAGCTGCTCGAACGCCTGGCGCGCGCTGGCAAGCGCGGGCTGTACGCCCCGGAGATCGTCGTCTGGGCCGAAGTTCCTGCGGCGCGAATGAGGCGCAGCTATCATCGCCGCTGGCATCGCGGGCACGGCAAGTTTTACGCCATCAGCCGCTCGGCCTCCTTCGAGCAGACTGAGGCAGGGCGCTTGTTTGACGTGCCGGCGCACCTCTACAGGCAGGCGGTGACGGACGCGGCTGCCTGGCTCAAATCTACCTTGCGCGGGCGGTCAGCGCAGGCCTTCACATGCCAATCGCGGCTGTGGTTTTTTCTCGGCTTCGTCCACGAGCGACGACGCCAATACCTGTCGGCGCAGAGGCGCAGCAACGCCAGAGAGATCGCCGATTTCGTCGGCTTGCAGGCCCGGCGGTTGTTTGCCCGTAGTGGGAAATAGATACCAACGCAAGGATGATTGTCTCGTTGTGCGCCAACCTCATTGGCCAGGATAGCTCGACGATTTTGCAAAACCGCTGCCATTGGCAGTATGAGAAATAGAGACGCATACAGGTGGATTGTGCGGCGATTTGAGTTTATGCGACCAACATATTCAGGCGGCAACGCGAGAGGTTGCCGCCAACTTGCTTGCTGCTGCATTCGCGTATCTGCGCCAATGCGCGCGGATTTCTTCCCGCTGCTCGATCATTGTTGAATGTCGAAGAAGCGGCTGAGGTTCTGATGAAAGCGATTCCTTCAAAGTCCGTCAACGTCGCTGCCGCGACGGCGCAGGCCGAGCGCGAAACGGATAGCGCTGATGTGTTGCCGCGCCAGTCTCTACGAAGCGCGCTCGATCTCAGCGCCTGGCTCGATTGTCGCCGCGCCGCTGAAATTGCCCTCGGCGTTGCCGCCGCCCTGTGCGACGCACAAAGACGCAACGCGCAGCCTCTCGGCCTGCAACCCGAAAACATCTTCATAAGCGACGATGGCCAGGTATTCGTCAATGCGGCCAACCATCGCAGCGCTGCCGCGCCTCGCATTGCGGCGCAATATCTGAGTCCCGAAGCCGTGCGCAGCGAGCCGACAGATGCGCGTAGCGATCTTTATGCGCTTGGCATCGTGCTTTACGAGATGCTGACAGACCGCGTGCCTTTCGACGGCAGTGATGCGGAAGTCATCAAACAAAAACATCTGCATCGCACACCTGAACCGCCGAAGATCTTTCGCGCTGATGTGCCGGACGCGCTCTCCCAGTTGGTTATGCGCCTGCTCGAAAAAGACCCGGCTAAACGTCCGCAGCGCGCTGCCGATCTAGTCAACCAATTGCAGCAGGTGATCGATGATGAAGTGACGGCTGCAAACCGCCAGGAACTCAACGAGGCGACCATCTCTGATATTTTCAGGTTCGCGGATTATGCGCCGGCAGAGTTCAGCCATGAACGCGCGTTGTCACTGGATGACGCTGTGCTCGACCTCGAATTTAATGATCTGTTTCTCTCCGGGGCTGCCCAGTTTGACGATGCCACGTTGAGCGAATCACCTGACGAGTCATACGCCGCTCAGTCGCCGGCCTCGCCAGCCGCTCTGACCTCTGCGGAAGATCCCGCATGGTCGTCCGACATCGCGTATGCACTGGACGGGGGCCGCACGCATGGCGCGCTGATGACCGATACTGAAGTTGATCCAGCCGCAAGCCGCGAGCCGTTTGCCGCGACAGCCCGCCACCGGCCTGCATCAACTGTGGCGAGCCTCGAGCGCGATCCGTTTGACCTGCCGACGGTGACGGCTATCGAACCGCGTGCGTCGCTCGCCGTTGCTTCGGCGCTGCCGGCGCAAACTGAATTGGCGGCGAAGACTAAAAAAGAAAAAGCGTTGGTTGCTGAACCGGGCGATGCGCGGCTGCGATGGCTGGCGCTGCTCTTGATGTGCATGGTGGTTGGCGCGGCGCTGCTATTGTACAACGTCGTCAGGCCGGCAGCGACAAAGACGAATGATCTGGTCGCGCCGGCTCATCTTTCATCGCCGCCGGTTCAGCCAGCCGTGCCGAGTCCAGGCCGGTCGCCGAACGATTTAGCCGATACCACGGGCGGCGAAAGCGGGCTCCGTGTTGCGCCAAACACGCTACCGTCGCCGCGTCGCAGCGCCACACGCAGCACGCGCGGCAAGGGCGCAAAGGCTGCGGTAGCCGTGGCGAAGCGCCGCGCTAACAGCAGCAATAAAGCGCGCCCTGGCAAGCATAGGAAGCGCGGCTGGGCACGCCGTGTGATGATTGGCAAATAGAGCGTTGAAGCGCGGCGGACAGCGACGGTTGATGCTTGCCGCCATCGGATTGATCAATGCAAGTCGGACGACAAAAGTGATTGAGCGGAAAAAGGAGAGCCACGGATGTATAGAGAGTTTTACGGTTTCAAAGAGATTCCTTTCGGCCTGACGCCGAATCCGAAATACATCTTCAAAACCGACAGCTATCTCGAAGTCACGGCCAACCTGCGGTATTGCATCAGCCACTATAAAGGGCTGGTCGTCGTCACAGGCGAGGTCGGCACAGGCAAAACGACGACGCTGCGTTCGATGATGCAGCAACTCGGCCACGAAATTCTCACCGTCTATATGGTCAATCCCTTTCTCACCGTGCCGGAGTTTTACGAGCTGTTGATTCAAGGGCTACGGCTCGGCATTGCGCCGACGGCGTCAAAGACGCATGTGCTGCACACCCTGGCGCGCTTTCTCGCGCACCGCCATTCGCGCGGCCTGCGCACCGTTTTGATTGCCGATGAAGCGCACGGCCTGTCGCCGACGCTGCTCGAAGAAATTCGCTTGCTGGCTAATCTCGAAACCAATACCGAGAAGCTATTGCAGATCATCATGTGCGGCCAGCCCGAACTGCGCGAGACCTTGAACCAGCCCAATCTGCGCCAGCTCAAACAACGCATCTCGCTGCGCTCGGCAATCAAGCCGCTGACCGCGGTCGAAGTCATCAAGTATATTCGCTTTCGCATGAAGGTCGCCGGCGCTGAACGCATGGACATCTTCAATATGGAGGCGCTTGACCTGATCAGCAATGTGTCGCTCGGCATTCCGCGCGTCATCAATAACATCTGCGACAACGCCTTGCTGTCGGGTTATGAGGATGGCAAAAAAACAATCACTCGCGCCATCATCGAAGACGTAATTGATACACTTGATCTCACGACCAACGAAACCACAACCACCGATCCGCTGGAACTGAGCGCCTGGCCGGCAGCGCGACATATGGCGGTTGCCGACGGCTCGCATAGCTGACCTCCGAATGGGGTAGTTATGCAGAAATAATCATAATTTTGCTGGATGATTAGTGTGTTCAGCAGCTCTCTCCTCTGACCGTTTGACGTCTGCCCGGCCTCCGCCGCTCTGCCTATCCATCTCCTCATTTCATTAACTTATTAAGTTTATAGAGAATTTCGCCTGACGGAGAATTCGTCACCCGTCGCTTATCAGAAATCATAGAAAAAATTTTAAAAAATTATGTCAGAAACATGCGTAAAGGCGGGGTTGCGGAAATATGGTTGCATAAGTTCTGTGACCGCACGGGATCAACAACCTGACTAACATCACTCAATCAGTCAGGGTTGCTCGATCAATGAGGACGAACCTGGAGGCGAGACGCAAATAATTGGCAGGATTTAATACAACGGTGAAGACTCGCAGGGGAACCGTTGTCCATCTTTCGAACAAGCGGGGGGAGAGCCTTGGTAATAAAGAATCGAGATTGGATTGAGATCCTCGAAACGAATGACAATGAGGCGCTGTGGAATAAGCTGTGCAGCCTGATTGCTAAACACTCATCAACCCGGCTGCTGTATTCGCACGATGAACTGACAGGCAGCCGCCGCCATGAAATCTACAGCGATCTGACACAGGATATATTCCTGCGCCTGCTCGAAAAAAATCGCTGGCAGTATTATCTCGATAACGGCTACACCAGCGAGCGCATCGAGCAGGAATTGAACCGCATCGAAGTACCGAACTACATATCGGTTCTCCAGCGCGAACGTTATCCCGAAGCCTACCGTCTGGCTCGCCGGATCAGCGAGTTGATCAAATCGCATAGCGAATTCCGGCTCTATTCGATTCCCTCTTACACCGACAACGTCGCGTCGAATGAATCGGCGCGTCCGAGCCGTAAGATGGTGCTGCAAGTTTATGGCTTGAGTCGCTGGCCCGCAGACAAGCGCACAGGTTACGAGGGCGACCTGCTGGAACGCATCAAGGATGTGCCATGTCACCGCCGCGATGTGCGCCGCATGGGGCGCGGCGGCGGCTCGCAGGTCATCATCTCCAACGAAGAACTCATGCAGTTGATCGTCGATATCTTCATCGCCATTGATACGCCACTGGCGATTCGCTATATGCGGGCGCTGGCGATGTCGAAGCTGGCGATTGAAGATTCGCGCCTGGTGTCGCTTGATGCGGGGCTGATGAGCGCCGGCGAAGACACCACACTGCCGGGCCTTGACCTGCCCGACAACAGGCCGACGCCGCTCGATACGTTGTTAGCCAAGGAGACGAGGCAAAATCTCGAACAGGTGGTCGAGATGCTTTTGCAGCAGATGCGCCACGCCGTGCGCAACAAGCCGCAACGCTTTCATAAGCTCGTCTGTATCGCCTGGAGTTGTTATTTCGATCCGGCGTCGCCGTCGCAAACCAGCATTGCCCGCGAAATGGGCATATCGGATTCGCTGGTCAGCCATTATCGCGGTATCTTCGACTCGTTTGTGCAGAACTTGAATCTCACCGTCGATCAATACATCCTGCTCAATACGATACTCGGCCACCGCCTGACGGTGCTCAAAGCGGAAGGCGCCAGCCTGGCACAGAAAGCGCGACGCACGAAGCGTCAACCCAAAGCGCCGCCGCCACCGGCTGAACCGGCGCAGCCTTTGATCAGGGCGGCGGCGAGCCTCTCTTATGGCAGTTGACGGGATGTTTCTTGATTGCCTATAGAATCGGTATACCAGGAGCGAGAACCTGCTTAGAGGCGGTCGCAGGCCGCCTCTAAACGGTTATGTCGCTGCGGTCGTAGATTGCCTCTAAACGAAAAGCGGTCATTTCAGACGGTCATTTCATGCGCGGGTCCATCCGCACTCTGAGCGGTTGTGTGTAGCTCTTGTTATTTACCGTCAGCTTCACGGTATAGTTTCCGGGCAGCACGGCGGCGGGGCGACGCCCCTCGAAATCATCTCCTGCATTTTGTCCGCTACGAGCAGCGGTTGGCGTCGGGCGAAGGTCCCAGATCCAGCGATGCATGCCTGCGCTGACAGCCAGCGGCTCAGGCGTGTGTCGCCAGAAAGCCGGGATGTCGAGCGCCTCGGGATTCACCGCCGGCGTTCGATCTTCGCTTGAGTAACGGCGAACGGCGACGCCCGCCGGATCGAGAATTTCCAGCGTCAACGGCCCGTGCGCAGCCGACCTCAGATAATAATCGATGACCGCGCCAAAGGGAGGGTTCTCGGCAAGGGGCTCATCGCGCGGTTTGGGTGTACCGTGTTCACTGGGGGGCGGCATGTTCACAGCGTCCGCAGGGCGGAACAGGTAAGCGTCCGCCTTCAACACCTCGTCGGTGATTTGCCGCAGAGGAGTCATGTCGTCAAGCACCCAGAAGCCGCGCCCGTGAGTTGCGACAATCAGGTCATCTCCATGAATCACCAGATCGCGCATAGAGGTTGGCGGCAGATTGAGTTGCAGCGACTGCCACTGCTCACCGTCATCAAACGACACGAAGACGCCAAGCTCAGTTCCGGCAAAGAGCAATCCGCGCCGCTGCGGGTCTTCCTTGACGGTCTGCATATAGACGCCCGCGGGTAAGCCCCTGGTGATTTTCTGCCATGTTTTGCCGCCGTCGCGCGTGCGGTAAATGTAAGGTTCATTATCTTCGAGGCGATGACGATCAACGGCGGCATAAGCTTCATTGACGTCGAAGTGCGAGGCGTCCATCATGACGACCTTGCTCCAGGGCGTGAGCCCAGGCGGCGTGACGTTCTGCCAGGTTTTGCCATCGTCGTTGCTCACCTGTATGTAGCCATCATCTGTGCCAAGCCAAATCAACGGGGCGCGCAGAGGCGAAGGAGCGATGGTGTAGATGACGCCGCGCCGCTTGCCTTCAGGCGCATCGGCTGCCGTGGCTTCGTCGAGATTGGCCGGCACGCCGAGGTCTTCGCGCGTCAGATCAGGGCTGATCTGCGCCCAACTCTCGCCGCCATTCATCGTCTTGAAGAGGACCTGATGACTATAGTACAGCGCGTGCGGATCGGCCTGAGAGAAAACCAGCGGCAGCGTCCAGGTGTGCCGCGCCGGCACAGTGAGGCCGCGCTCAGGAGAAACGTTTTTGATCTCTCCTGTGATGAGATTGCAGCGTGTCACCCGGTCGCCGAAGAGGATTTCAGGATGCAAAGGATCGGGCGCGGTATAACCGGACTCGCCGCCGGCGCAGACAGGCGACCAGTCGTGCATGGAGATTTCCGCGTGATTGCTGCGCGTCGGCACACCGACCGCGCCGCTGTCTTGCTGCGCGCCAGTCACCCAATAAGGAAAGCGGTTGTCAGCCGCTCCGTGATAGAGTTGCGCCGTCGGCTGGTTATACCATGAACTCCAGGTGGCTGCGCCATCCTCGCTGACGACCGCGCCCTGATCGCTCGCCAGAATCAGGCGGCTCGGATCATCCGGATAAATCCAAAGCTGATGATAATCATCACCGCCCGGCGCGCCTTTAATCGCCGCCCAGCTTTTGCCCGCATCCGTGGAGCGATAGAGCGAGGTGTTCGACACATAAACCGTGTCGGCATTCTTCGGATCAACGACTACCTTGCAGAAATACCAGCCGCGTCCCCATATACGCTTGTCCTCTGATATTCGCTCCCACGTCGCGCCGGCATCGTCTGAGCGGTAAAGGCCGCCGGCTATGGCATCGACGATGGCATAAACGCGATTGCGATTGACTGATGCCACAGCCAAACCGATGCGCCCGACATGCTCGCTCGGAAGGCCATTCGTCAGCGGTTGCCAGATGTCGCCGCCATCCGAAGATTTGAAGATGCCGCCGCCCTGTCCGTAAGATGGCGGATAGATGCTCCAGGGCGGGCGGCGTGTATTCCACAAGCTGGCGTAGACGATCCGCGAGTCCTGCGGATCGAAGGCCAAATCAATCGCGCCGACGTTCTCATTCTTAAACAGCACCTTCTGCCAGGTCGCGCCGCCATCGCGTGTGCGATAAACGCCTCTATCGGGGTTCGCGCCGTAAGCGTGGCCGAGGGCGGCGACGAAAGCCGTATTGGCGTCCTTCGGATCGACGAGCACACGGCCTATCTGTCGCGTGCCTGTGAGGCCGATGTGCCGCCATGTCTTGCCGGCGTCGTCGGACTTATACATGCCGTTGCCGTAAGAAATCTGCGAGCGCATATCGGCCTCGCCGCTGCCGACATAGAGAGTGTTTGGACTGGACGGCGCAACGCCGATAGCGCCAATCGAGGCAATGGGCTGTGAATCGAAAATCGGCGTCCAGGTGCGCCCTGAGTTGGTTGACTTCCAGACGCCGCCACCAACCGAGCCGAAATAAAACGTCATCGGCTGACCCGGCACACCGGCAACCGCGTTGACGCGGCCTCCGCGAAAAGGGCCGATCATGCGCCAGCGCAGACCTGCATAGGCGTCGGGGTCATATCGCTGCGCCAACACGGACAGCATTCCGCAAGCCAGTAACACAGTCACGAGCAGCGCTGCCGCCAGGGCGCGTATCAGAGCGCGATGAATATCAGACATAGAGAGATTTTCCTCCAAACATGTTCAACGAAGAATACACGAGAGCGGCAGCGATCTCTAACGAGAAGACGAAGGTCAAGCAATCGAGGGTCTGATAACCACCTTACTTATCTCACCTCCATCGCCTAAACCAACCACGCGCCGCAACAATTCCAAAACTAGTTGAAACCGAAAGCCGGGGACGTTATCAGACTCAGTGTATCGCCTGGCATGGTCTGCTTATTGGGTTGGGTTGAATTGATTTGAAATCCAGATATAGCCTGGAGCAATTTTCAAATGCGTTTGCCATGTAGCGCAAGCGGTTAGCTTGCGCAGTATCGGGCGCAAGCTAACCGCTTGCGCTACATTCAATTGAAAACCGCTCTAGTGTTCTGTCAGCCGTGCTTTGAATAATGGCTGCCGGCAAGGTGGGCAAAGATATTGATGATGCTACAGTCACTGCTGATCATCGCGCTATTGGCGGCGCGCGCCGTCAATATACTCTGAGCCTTCGTGGTGGGAAACATTTGCGGCTAAATCAGAGGGCAAGGGAATGGCAGACTCGCTTATATGGAGTGCGGTGACTGCTCACCGCTTTTAGC
>JBBWZK010000470.1:0-11828 GCA_039648975.1 Blastocatellia bacterium | reverse complement strand
GCGCAAGCGGTGCGCTTTGAAAACAGCGAAGGCATGAAGTTCATGCAAGTCGTCAACGTCGAGATCATCCTTCGCCCGAAAGCCGACGCCGCCCTGGCGCTGCCGGCGACGCTGTTCGCGCAAGACGGGCCGAGGGCGGCGCGCGCGGCTTATGAGAAAGCCATTACAAAATTCCGCGACGGCAAGTCCGCCGAAGCCATCGAGCTATTGCACGCCGCTATCGCCGAATTCAGTGATTACTTCGACGCCCACTTCGTGCTCGGACAAGAGATGTTTCGCGCGGGCCGCGACAATGAAGCGCTCGAAGAGCTGGAACGCGCGCGGCAGATCAACGACCGGCAGGACGCCATCTATCATCTGTTCGGGCTGATCATGTTCAAGCAGAAAAAGTATGCGCTGGCGCAGCGCGCTTTCCGCGAAGCCGAAACCCTCAAGCCGAACAACCCTGCGTCACACTTTCATCGCGGCATGGCGTTGATCGAACTGGCGATACGCGAAGCCGGCGAGCAGCGCGATAGCGATTTCAATGAGGCCGAACAGGAGCTTGACCGCGCCTGGGAGTTGAGCAATCAGCACATGAACGAAGTGCGTCTGCAACGCGCCCGCATCGACGAGCGGCGTGGCAACAAGGAAGCGGCGGTGCGTGAACTGGAAGCCTATTTGAAAGCCGAGCCGGAAGCCAAGAACGCTGCTGCCATCAAAGAAGCGATTGCCAAACTGCGCAACCCGAAGAAGTGATGCGTGATGCGTGATACGTGATGCGTGACAAGCACCAAGCCTATGTGAATAATAATTTCAGCAACGGCTTGTCACTGGCAATACTCCCGGTCACGCATCACGCACCACGCACCACGCATCACGCATCGCCCTGTAAACAACGATGAAAAAATTGCACCTGGCGGTGGGCATCCTGACGCTCATTGCGTTCATTCTCACGGGGCAGTATTTGCGTCGCGTCTATCCGAATATGATAGGGGTTGACGACGGTATGCGAATGCTGCTGCGCTCGCGGCACCTGTATATCATGCTGGCGGGCGCGTTGAACACGGCGCTCGGCTTGTACTTGATTCGGCAAGCGCACGGCTGGCGCATCATTGTGCAGCGGCTCGGCTCGCTGTTGTTGCTGGTCGCGCCGGTTTTGTTGATTGTGGCTTTCTTTACAGAACCGCAGCGCGGCCTGCTTGAAACGCGCTTTGCCCATCTGGGGTTGTATTCGATCTTCGGCGGCATCGTGCTGCACTTGCTCAGCGGCGCGTGGCCAAAGCGTCAAGCGGCGTAATACGGCGCTGCCGGCCGCCAATGTTCCTCTGCCGCAGACCCTGACTTTCCGAGTCAACGCCCCTCCACGCTTGCTGACAGGCGGTGTGGAGGGGCCGCCGCTCAATATCCCAAACGCTGGGTTTACGGGCATCCGCGCCACCGCGCAGAATCCAACGCAGTTCTTTACCGGAACCCTGACGCAAGCCAACCAGCAGGCCAGCCTGACGATCAATTCGCGGCCTGATCCGAACGCGATTTTTCAGATTGCCGGCCTTCATCTCAGCGCCAACAATGTCGAGGACGCCGGGCTCACGAAACTGGTGCCGCCCGGCTTTGCGGTAGGCAACAGGCCGGTGACGCTCTCGGTCGCCCTGGACGCGCAGGCAAGCAACGCGCCGGTTGCGACGAACGCTTTGCAACTCAATGCGACGGTTGGAAACGGTGAGACGTTTGAGGAATACCTGCGGGTATTCAGGGAGGTGCGGACGATATTGAATCAGGCCGGCTCGACAATCGCTAGCCTGCGCGGCCTGGCGGGTGAACTGTTGAGCGAGCTTAACGGCGCGGCGCCAAATCCCGCCGATCCCGGCATCCTCATGATGAAGGGCAAAGACCTATGGGATCTCGGTTGGCAACTCGTTCAAGGCGGATTTACGGACGACCGACCGCTCTATTGGGCGCGGCTTCAAGCCATCTGTGCGATCCGCGCCTATTATCGAGGCAACAACCTGGCGGGCGCTGAGACCGCAGTGGCCCAATTCGAGTGGCCATCGCGCGGCTTGAGTTCACTGACCGGAACGCCGGGCAGCCGCATCGCCATAGTAACCGGCTTCGATCCGTTTGGGCTGATTGATATACCCAATAGAAGCAACCCATCCGGATTGATCGCGCTCAAGTTCAAGAACCAATCGTTCTCTTCGAACCAGGGGCCAGTCGAAATTGCCACCGCCATGTTTCCAGTTCGCTATGCCGACTTCGACGCAGGCATCATCGAACTGTCTCTGGGCTTGAGCCTGGGCTCCATCCTCATGCTCATCACATGCAGTGAGAACGGGAGCCGAAACTTCTACGATGTCGAACGCTACGCCTGCAAGAAGCGAGGGGGATTCAAAGACAATAATAACAAGACGGTGCCGCCCCTATCCGACCCGGCGGCTACCGGTTCGGACAACTACCTCGAAAGCACGCTGCCGTACGAGCAAGTGATCACCTCCGTTCTGGCGACGCGCGAGCTGCGCGGGCCCACCAATGAGCATACGCCGTTCGTGCTGGATCAGTCCTATGCGCTTTCAAACGGCGTGTCTGTGCGTGAGCCTCCGAACAATACAGTACCGGAGAGCTACATGAAAAACCCAACCAGACCGCCAACGGACGTGCCAATGGTGGAGGGCTCGGGCGGCAACTACCTGTCCAACGAAATCTTCTACCGCGTGGCGAGCAGGCGTGACGCGACGCGGCCTGCCTTGCCGACGGGCCATCTCCACGTCCCGTCGACCAACACCACGCCGCTCGTCAACGGCCCGCCACTGCTTGAGGGAGTAGGCACAGCTATTCAACGGTTCCTGCAGCACTCGGCGCAATTGAGCAGTTCGGGCGACATCACGTTCCCGCCGACCGTCGTCAATGCAACCAGTCAGCCGGTCACGCTTACCGTAACCAACGTTGGCGATGATAACGTACAGCTTTCTGCGGGGCAGGTGACGCCGCCTTTCGCAGTCGACTGGTCGACCTTGCCGGAAGTGCTCCCGCCAGGCAGTTCCTTCTCCTTGCAATGCACCTTCACACCGAACACCGTCAGGACTTTTACAGGAAACCTGATTCTGCTCGGCGTGTTAGGCGACGCCCTGCTGACCGTCAGGCTTACGGGTGAAGGCATTGCCGGCGCGAACACTCCCAGAATTACCGATTTCTCACCCACATCAGGCCATGTCGGCGATGTGGTGGCGATTACTGGAGAGCATTTCGATGGCACGGTCAGTGTCGAGATTGGCGGCGGCCCGGTCACCTTCACCGTGGCCAGTCCCACACATATCGACGCGACGGTCACCGTTCAGGCAACGACCGGGTTGATCAAGGTCACGACGCCCAACGGGATCGCCTTCAGCCAGACTCCCTTCGCGATCCTCGCCGGCGGGGATAACGCCAGCTTCGTCACACAAACTCCGCCGCCCGCCACCATGACGGCGCTGCAGTCGGCAGCCGTGTCGGTGACGATGCATAATACAGGCATTACCGTTTGGCGCGCGGGCATCTACAAGCTGGGCTCCCAGAACCCCGCCGATAATCTGAACTGGGGCCTCAATCGAGTTAGCCTGCTCGCGGATGTTGCGCCGGGCGGCAACGCCACGTTCAATTTCACCGTGACCGCTCCCGTGGTGCCGCGCGACTACAATTTCCAGTGGAAGATGAACACGAGCGCCGGGTTCTTCGGCGCTGCCAGCACCAACGTCGGTGTGACCGTCAACGCTGCCGTAGGCGCAGCGCCGCCAGCGCCAGGCGGTTTGACCGCGACGGTCGCGTCGTCGAACCAGATCGACCTGCACTGGAACGACGTGGCGGACGAGGTAGGCTACACCATTGAGCGCAAATCCAGCGCCGGGACCTGGACACAAATCGACCTGATGGGTTCCAACGCGACCTCGATGGCCGACCACAACCTCTCGCCGGGCACCTACGCGTACCGCATACGAGCTTTCAACGCGTCTGGCTATTCGGCGTACTCGAATCAAGCCACGGCGACCATAGGCGCTGCCTCCCCGCCCGTTGCGCCGTCCGATCTGGCGATGATTGCCGGCCCCGGCCTGCGTATCGCGCTCGGCTGGACCGACAACAGCCACGATGAAGAAGGGTTCAGAATTGAACGCAAGACCGCCTCAACCGCTTACATAGAACTGGCGACTGTCGGGCCGGACGTGCAATCCTTCACCGATACCAGCGTGGCAGCGTCGCTGACCTATTTCTATCGAGTCAAGGCGTTCAAGGCTGGATTAGATTCGACGCCGACGAATGAAGTCTCGGTGACGCCGCCGGGGCCGCAGCCGCCCGCCGCGCCCAGCGGTCTCACGGCAACCGCGATGTCCATCACGCGAGTCGATTTGTCCTGGGTCGACAACAGCAACAATGAAGACGGGTTCAAGATCGAGCGCCGGACAGGGGCGGGCGCTTACGTGCAGCTCCAGACGGTTGGAGCTAATGTGACCACGTTCTCCGATACCACGGCGACGGGCGGGACTGCCTACACCTACCGCGTCAAGTCGTTCAACGCCACGGGCGGCGAATCGGCTTCGTCAAACGAGCAGCAGGTGACTACGCCCGCCTCGACCCATCCGCCAACCACGCCCGACAGCCTGGCGGCGACCGCGGTCTCCAGCACGCAGATCAACCTGGGCTGGACGGCGACAAGCGACAACCATGCCGGTTTCAAGATCGAGCGAAAAACCGGCGGTGGTAGTTTCACGCAGATCGCCATCACTCCGCCGAGCCCCGTGTCCTTCTCCGACACCGACCTGCAACCGGGGACGACCTACACATACAGGGTGAAAGCGTTCAACGAGGTTGGCGAATCCGGGTACTCGAACGAAGCCAGCGCCACCACCGTCGCGATCCAATCCGGCTGCCAGGTGAGTCTGGTGTCCGGAGACGGCGTCTACGGGTACGTTGAAGGCCCGCCAGGCGCGGCCCGCTGGCGAACCCCCTTGTCCGGCGTGATGGCGATTGACCCGGCAAGCAGCCAGCCGGCGCTGTTCATCGCCGACAGCGAAAACCACCGGATCAGAATGATCTTTCTGGCGGGCCCCAAAGTCGGCCAGTCGGCTTTGATAGCCGGCGACGGCACCGCCGGTCTTAGCGACGCGGGCGGCAACCCGCTTGCGGCGAGATACAACGGCCCGCGCGGCATCGCCGCCTTCACGGACGCGAACGGGGTGGTCACGTCGCTGATCATCACAGACACGAACAACCACGCCATCAGGAAGCTGTTGTGGGACGCGGGCTGGAAGCCTTTGACTATTTCAAGCACCGCCGGCCCGGGCCTGGTCGACAGCCCAACGCCGAGTCAGTGCCAGTACAATGCACCCGAGGGCGTCGTCGTCGCCTCTGACGGCTTCGCTTACGTCGCGGACACCGGCAACGGCAGCATCAGAAAGGTCGATCAAACCGGCGTTGCCACGACAAAGATGAAGAAAGGCGCGATTGCGAATCCGAGCGGGATAACCTCCAGGGGCGCGACCGGCGACCTCTACGTCAGCGACGCATCAACCAACAAGATATGGAAAATTGTTGGAACCAGTGCGATCTGGGTCGCCGGGTCTGGCGCTGCGGAATTCGCCGACGGTGCGGGAACGGCTGCCGCGTTCAATGCCCCGTCGCAGTTGGCCTGGGCCAGCACCACTACAGGCGAATTCGTCTACATAGCGGATCGCGGCAACAACCGAATCCGTAAACTGGCCGTGAACACCAACGCCGTGACCACGCTGGCCGGCTCGGGGGCCGTGGGTTACGGCGAAGGCACATGCGCTGCGGCTGCCTTCAACGCGCCGCGCGGCGTGGCGGCGGGCTCCGGCGGCGAGGTCTACGTCCTGGATTCGGGAAACAATCGAATTCGGAAGGTTTCGTGAATTGAATCGCGCCCGACGGGGAACCGGCAAGAAAAGCGAGGCAGGCGAAACTTGACGCTATGGACGATCAGGCTCGCGTAGTCCGGCGAGCCTGACGCTTATTTCGGTTCCCATAGAAACCGCCCCGCCGTATCGATGTAGCGGACGGCCATGCTCCTGCCTGACGGGTCCAAAACGTAGACCGTGGCGACACCGTCTTTGAACGGAAAAGCATTGGCCAGCGTCGGCGGGATGACCATCTTGTCCGTGTGATCGACGTACCCCCATCTGGTAGCGTCATTGATTGTCACTGCAACTGGCACCAGTCCATCGCCAAAATGTTGATAGATGCTGTAGGCGGGCACATCATACCGGGGAGGGATCACCCACTTGCCGCGCTTGTCGATGTAGCCCACTTTGTCGTTCTCGACGGCGCTCGCCAACCCTTCCGAGAAGTCTCCCGCCAGGGCAAACTTCGGAGGAATCACCAAGTCGCCCTTCTGGTTGATGTAGCCATAGAGTCCGCCGACCCGCACTCTGGCCAGCCCTTCCGAGAAGCGGCTCGTATCGATGCGACCGCCTGAATAGGGACTGCCCTCGACGCGCGCTTCGAAGCGCGGCGGGATGACCGTCTTGCCGTCCTTATCGATGAAGCCGTACTTCATATCCTTCCAGGGATTGCCGCTGCCGACCGCCGCCAGCCCTTCCGAAAAGGGGCGAACGTGCGAGTAACGCGGCTCGACGACGACCTTGCCGGAGCGGTCGATAAAGCCCTGTCCCTCCGGTGTGAAGATGGCAGCCCGCCCCTCATAAAAGTCGGACCTGCATTGTTGGTTAGCTGCTAATCTGATGACGAGCTTCCCCTCTCGATCAATAAAGCCTTTCAACTCGTCGCTCTCGACATAAGCCAGCCCTTCGCTAAAATCCCAGGCTTGTTTGAAGCGCGGCGCAATGGCCATCTCTCCATTCTGGTCAATGTACCCCACAGCCGAACAGGCATTGTGACCCTGGACGAGAAAGCAGATCGTCGCCAGCCCTTCGTGGAAGTCGCCTATTTCAACTTCACCGGGGAAGCGGTCGAAGCCGATGACCAGCCGCCCGGTCTTATCAATGAAGCCGGTCTTGCCGTCTCGATTGATAACCTTGTACAAGGGTCGCGAAGTCGCCTTCGACTGCGGTCGGGCGAGCCCCGCATCCAGGCCAGGCGTCAACGCCAGGACGCAGACCGCGATCAATAATGTCGGAAGAAGGTGTACCCGCATGTCATCCACCATTGTGCTCAAGACGCGACGGGTGAGCCACCGCGATTGAGGTAACCTCTGTGAGGTTACTGATCCTGCTTGCCTGCCTGCGAGGCCGCGCGCTCCGGCTCCCATAACGATGATAGGCCAGACAAAGTGATCCAGGCAACTTAGGATCTCAGGATGCAAAATAAGCAACTGTTGACGGCGACCGCCGCATTGCCTATGATGAAACCTCCTCAGTGTAAGCCGCATGGCTGCCCCTCGATGCGCATTAGATAACAGATGATGATCAGCAGCAGTCGGCGATCATTCGCGCGCTGAATTGGCTACCTCGCAGAGTTGTCGGGAGACCGCGTGTTCAATAAAAAAACTTATTACCTCGCTTTCGCGCTGGTGCTTTTGTCTGCGTCTGCGGGGCTGGCGCAGCCCCGGCAGCGCGACATGGAAAAAGAGCAGCGCATCTGGCAAGAGCTACAGACCGTCGTGCCTGATATGCTCGATACGTTCAAGGCCGCGACCACGGCGCTCGACAAAAACGACTTCGCGCAGGCGGTGCGCCTGTATGAGATCGTCTACAAAAAAGCGCCCAACTTTGATGTCGTAATGCGGCGGCTCGGCGGCTCGCTGGTGTTGAGCGGACGCAAGCCGGAAGGCTTCGCGCTGCTCGAAGCGGCGGTGAAGAAAAAAGAATCGCCGGAAAATTTGATTAGCCTCGCGCAAGCCCTGGCGCTGCCGAGCGACGGCAGCCAGCCGCGCCGCGAAGAGCTTGAGCGCGCTCTGCCGTTAACCCGGCACGCCGTCGATTTGTATCAAGGGAACGATCCAAGCTATCTGCTGTTGTGGGCGATGATCGCGGTAAAGACGGGCCGCCTGGAATACGTCCGCCAGGCGACCGCGCGTCTGTTGAAAGAGCATGCCGATTTGATGGAGACGCATTACTTCAGCGCCTGGGTCGCGGTGGCTGACAAGAACTGGCGGCAAGTCGAAGCGGAGTTGAAGCAGGCGCAGGCGATGGGCCTTCCCGCCACCGCCGCTGAAGAAGTGCTGTACGCTGCCGGCCTGCGCACAGGCGCGACGCGTTGGCGCTATGCCTACTACATGCTTTACGCCATCGGCGCATGGCTGGTCGGCCTGGAGTTGTTATTCGTGCTCGGCAGACTCTTCTCGAAAAAGACGCTACGCTGGCTTGAGACCAGCGACCCCAACACGGTCGCCGCAAGCGGCCAGGAGCAGTTGCGCAAGTATTATCGCCGGCTGATCAATGTAGCGGGCGCTTACTATTACGCGTCGATCCCGGTCATCCTTTTTCTGGTGCTGGCCGTGACGGCAGCGGTGCTCTACGCCATCTTCATGCTCCGCTACATTCCTTATAAGATCGTCCTCCTGCTCGTCATCGGCGCGCTGATGACGGTTTATTCGCTGCTGCGTTCGCTGTTCGTCAAGATTAAAAACGAGGATCCGGGCCGCCCGCTCGGTGAGTCGGAAGCGCCGGAATTGTGGGCCTTGACGCGCGAAGTGGCCGGTGTAGTCGGCACGCGGCCCGTCGACGAGATTCGCGTCACGCCGGCCACAGAGATGGCCGTCTACGAGCGTGGCAACTTCCGCGAGCGCGCACAGGATCGCGGCCATCGCGTGCTGGTGTTGGGCATTGCCAATCTGAACGGCTTCGAGTTGAATGCCTTTCGCGCCGTGCTGGCGCACGAGTATGGTCACTTTCGTCATCGCGACACGGCGGGCGGCGATGTTGCGCTGCGCGTCAACAACGACATGCTAAAATTCGCCCTGGCGCTGGCCGCGAGCGGCCAGGCCGTGTGGTACAATCTAGCCTTTCAATTTCTGCGCGTTTATCACTTCATCTTTCGCCGCATCAGTCATGGCGCGACCCGTTTGCAGGAAGTGATGGCCGACCGCGTTGCGGCAATCAACTACAGTCCGCAGGCGTTTGAAGAAGGCTTGCGCCATGTGATTCGCCGGCAGGTCGAGTTTGAAGACGTGGCTCACTGGGAAATCAACGACGCCGTCAAATCGCGCCGCGCGCTCGAAAACCTTTACGAGTTGCCGGTCAGCAACGAGATCAGCATCGAAGAGAAGATCAACCAGGCCATCGCCCGGCAGACTTCCGAAGACGACACGCATCCCGCGCCCGCCGAGCGCTTCCGCCTGGCCAGCCGTGTGACGTTCACGGGCGAGTTGCCGCCATCGCGCATGGTGTGGGATCTGTTCGCGGATCGTGCCGCGCTCACAGAGGAGATGAGCGCGCTCATTGATCGCCTCGTGCGCGCCGTCGGAGCTTGAGGGCCTGAAGCCTTTTACTGCCGCGCGAGGAATTCGCGCACCACTTCCTTTACATCGCGCTTGTCGCCGTCGACGGCATAATTCAATCGCCGCATCTCGGCGTCCGTCAGCTTGCCGGCCAACTGGTTCACCGCATCGCGAATTTGTGGATAACGCTCAAGCGTCTCGCGGCGAAAGACCGGGGCAGCTTCATAAGGCGGAAAGTAATGTCGATCATCTTCGAGTTGCACGAGTCCCAGCCGATCAATCAAGCCGTCCGTCGAATTGCCGGCGATTAAATCCACCTGACCGCTCGCCAGCGCCTGATAAGTCAACGACAAATCCATCTCGCGCGGCGGTTCGGCGAACTTCAAGTTGTAGGTTCGCGCAAAGCCCGTATAGCCGTCGGCGCGCGACATGAAATCCTGCCCGAAGCCAGCACGCCATCGCGGCGCAAAGGGTACGGCATCAGAGATCGTCTTGAGATTCAAGCGCCGCGCCTCATCGCCGCGCACCAGTATGGCAAAGGTATTGTTGAAGCCGAGCGGCGCAAGCCATTCGCAATCGAACTGCTCGCCATAATCTCTTTGCACCTGTTCATAAACCGCGCGCGGGTCGCTCACAGGCTGGTGCTTCAAGATGGCTGTGAAGGCCGTGCCGGTATATTCAGCGTAAGCATCTAGCTGGCCGGAGACGAGCGCGCGATGCACGAGATCGCCGCCCAGTTCGTACTGCCGCTCGACCTGTATGCCGGTCTTTGACTCGATGGTCTGCGCCAGAAGCTCTGCGAGGATCAATGATTCGGTGAAGTCCTTCGAGCCGATACGGACGTGCGGCGCGCTCGACGTGACTGCGCCCTTGCTGAAAAAGAAAACCGCCGCGACGATGACCACCAACAGGCTCGCCGCCGCAATCAGCTTCTTGGCTGTGCCGCTTGCCCGGCGTGCGCCCGGCGCGAGTTTTTTTTCGAGCCAGCCCAGCATGAAGTCGGCTCCCAGAGCCATGATCGCGGCAGGCAGCGCACCCGCCAGCACCAGTGTGTTGTTGCTGCCGCCGCCTCTGAGACCGCGAAAGATATAAACCCCAAGCCCGCCCGCGCCAATCGCCGCCGCAATCGTCGCCGTGCCAATAGCGATCACCGTTGCGACGCGCAGGCCGGCGATGATGACGTTTATCGCCAGCGGCAGTTCCACCTGCGTAAGCATCTGCCAGTCGGTCATGCCCAAGCCGCGCGACGCTTCGCGCACCGCCGGGTCTACGCCGTTGATGCCTGTGAAGGTGTTGCGAATGATCGGCAGCAGCGAATATAAAAACAGCGCGATGATCGCCGGCGCGTAGCCGATGCCGTGCCTGCCGAGCAGCGGAATCAGAAAGCCAAAGAGCGCCAAACTCGGAATCGTCTGCAAGACGTTTGCCGTCGCCAGCACAGGCTTACTGAGCGCAGGCCGCCGTGTAAGCAAAATGCCAATCGGCACGCCGACGATGGGCGCCGCGCCGGTCGCCACGACGACCAGCAGCAGATGCTGCAAAATGAGTTGCAACACCTCGCTGCGGTTTTCGATGAAGAATCTCAGCAAAGACATAAAAACTAGAGGCTAGAGGCTAGGGACTAGAGGCTAGATGGGATTACCATCTGGCTATCACGAAGGAATTGGCGAAGCTTTGACTTCTTCTTTCTAGCCTCTAGTCCCTAGCCTCTAGCCTCTGATCCTCTTTCAGTGTTTCCAAAAACGCCCGCGCTTCGGGTTCAGTTGAGCGCGCGAACTCGCCGGGCGTGTCGAGCGCGATCAGTTGTCCATCTTTGAACAAGCCGATGCGCGAGGCCAGCGCGAAGGCTTCGCGGATGTCATGAGTGACGAAGACGATGGTCTTCTGCAAACGTTCGGCGAGCCGCGCAAACTCGCGTTGCAGTTCGGTGCGCGTCAGCGGATCGAGCGCGCCGAACGGTTCGTCCATCAGGATGACGGGAGGGTCTGCGGCAAGCGCGCGGGCGACGCCGACTCGCTGGCGCTGACCGCCTGAGAGTTCGCGTGGATAGCGCGCCGCGAACACTTCCGGGTCAAGGCCGACGAGCGCCAGCAGTTCACGCACACGGGCGCGTGTGCGGTCTGCCGGCCATCCTTCCAGTTGCGGCACTAGCCCGACATTGCGTTCGACGCTGAAGTGCGGGAACAGGCCGGTCTCCTGAATCACGTAGCCGATATGCCTGCGCAGACGAATCGCATCCCAATCCTGCGTGGCAATGCCATCGACGGCGACCGTGCCGCCGGTTGGATCATAGAGACGATTGATGAGCTTGAGGGTCGTGGTTTTTCCCGCACCGCTGCGGCCTCACAGCACACGCGTTTCGCCGCGGCGCACCGCGAAGCTGACGCCGGCGACGATCTGCTTGCCATTGATGTCGAGCGAGACGTTGCGAAATTCGATCACCGCGTCAGGGATTTTAGATTTTAGA
>JBBWZK010000466.1:0-13291 GCA_039648975.1 Blastocatellia bacterium | reverse complement strand
GGGTTTTGTGACCGAAAGCCTGTGGCGGCGGCTCACGGCTTCACATCGTCCGGCAGCGGGACAGGTTTGGCGTCGCGCCACAGCCGTTCGAGATCATAAAAGCGCCGCGACGACGGGCTGAAGACGTGCGCAATGAAGTCGCCGTAATCCAGCAGCACCCATTCCGCCGCGGCATAACCCTCGATGTGTGACGGGCGCTTGCCGGCCTGTCGCAAGTTCTCTTCGATGGCATCGGTCACGGCCTGCACCTGGCGCGGATTGTTGGCCGTGCAGATCAAAAAGAACTCGGTGAACTGCGCCACGTCGCGTAAATCGAGTATGACCAGATCGGCGGCTTTCCTGTCGCTCGCGGCGCGCGCCGCCATCATCACGGCCTCTTCGGTTTCAAGCCGTGTCGGTTGCTCTAGCGTTTCTTCGTTGATTGCTTTACGACTCATTCGTTTATTGCCTGTATAGTGCGTACTTTCTGATGTAATCAGCCACGCGCGGCGGCACCTCGTCATCAAACGGCTCGCCGTCGCGCACCCTGCGACGTATCTCTGTGGAAGAGATATCGACGTTCACCACATCGGTCAGGTAAACGCCGCCTGCGGCAGGCGGCGCTGCCGTCTCAAGGCGACTGCCGCGCAAGTCCAGGAGATTTGCGGCAAAGCGCGCCGGCAGATGCGCGATGCTGACGACGTGGCGCGGTCGCGTCATCACGATGATATTGGCGCTGTCAAGAATCCGCGCCGGCTCGCGCCACAGGTTGATCTCTTCAAACGAATCCGCGCCCATCACAAAGCACAGAGTAGCCTGTGCGCCGAACCCTTCGCGTAATCGCTGCATGGTCTCGAACGTGTAAGGCCGGTCGGGCGCTTCAAGCTCGATGGTTGAAACCTTGAGGCGCGCCTCATCGAGCGTTGCCAGCACGGCCATCGTGTAGCGGTGATAAGCGTCCGAGATCGAGCGCGAATTCTTGTGCGGTGGCCGATGCGCCGGGACAATCAGCAACTCATCAAGATCGAAGTGGCGGACAACCGCGCGCGAGACTTCGAGATGGCCGTTGTGTATCGGATCAAACGTACCGCCATAAACTCCGATTCGCCGCTCGCTCATAGCTCAAAGTGCCTGCCTGGGAGCGCGGGCATCTTGCCCACAATCTGTCGTATACGCGAGACTGGGGGGCGAAACGCCCGCGCTCCCAGGCCTAGAAATCCGCAACTACGACTTCGTTCGCCTTGCGCAGTTCTTCAACGCGTTTGCCGAGCGCGTTCACCAGTTCTTTCAATCCCAGGCCGGTGACCGCGGAGATCGTGAATAGTTCAAGGCCGCGCTGATTGCAAAAGTCGCGCAGGCGCTCGACGCGCTCTGGCTCGTCAAGCGCATCCATCTTCGAGGCCGCGACCAGTTGCGGCTTGCCGAGCAGGTCAGCATTGTATAGCTCAAGCTCGCGGCTGATGGTCAGAAAATCATCAACCGGGTCGCGCTCTGTCGAAGAAACATCGATGACGTGCAGCAGCAGCTTCGTGCGCTCGATGTGGCGCAGAAATTCGAGGCCGAGCCCTGTGCCTTCGTGCGCCCCTTCAATCAAGCCGGGGATGTCGGCGACAACGTAAGAATCCCAGTCGCCGTAAGAGACGACGCCGAGGTGGGGTTCGAGCGTGGTGAACGGGTAGTCTGCCACCTTGGGGCGGGCTGCCGAGATGCGCGAGATCAGTGTAGACTTGCCGACGTTCGGAAAGCCGACCAGCCCGACATCGGCAATCAGCTTCAACTCCAGTTGCAGTTCACGAATTTCACCGGGCCGCCCGTCCTGGTGATAACGCGGCGCGCGATTGGTTGACGTGGCGAACTGCGCGTTGCCGCGCCCGCCGCGCCCGCCCGCCGCGATGACGATGCGCTCGCCGACTTGCGAAAAATCATGAATCAGCGCGCCGCTCTCGGCATCGGTGACCAGTGTGCCGGCGGGGATGAGGATGATCACATCGTCGCCGTCTTTGCCGTGACGGTTACTGCCTTCGCCGTGCGCGCCGCGCCCGCCGCGATATTCAGGATTGAATCGGACTTGCAGGAGCGTGTTGAGCTGGTCGGTGGCTTCCATGTAGACCGAGCCGCCGTGCCCGCCGTCGCCGCCTGAAGGCCCGCCGCGCGGCACGAACTTCTCGCGCCGAAATGCCGTGACGCCGTTGCCGCCGTCGCCGCCTCTGACTGTGATTTTGGCTCGATCTAAAAACTGCATTTCATTCAGTGGTCAGCGGTCAGTGATCAGATTGAAACCGGCTGCTGATCACTGACCACTGACCGCTGACCACTTTCTGCTACTCTGCCGGATAGACGCTGACGAATTTGCCGCGCCGCCCTTTTTCCTCGAACTTCACATGGCCGGTGACGAGCGCAAAGAGCGTGTCGTCGCTGCCGCGCCCGACATTATTGCCCGGCTTGAGCTTCGTGCCGCGCTGCCGAACCAGAATCGCGCCGCCCGTCACCAACTCGCCGCCGAAGCGCTTCACGCCCAGCCTCTGAGCATTCGAATCGCGCCCATTGCGCGAACTGCCTACGCCTTTTTTGTGTGCCATAATTCCTCTTCAGAAGTCAGGATTGGGGAAATGATGAATGCAAAATGATGAATGATGAACTGTGTGCAACCACCTTCTCAATTCATCATTCATCACTCATCATTCTTTTCATTCTGACTGCTGGCTTCTATATTCTCTGACGCCTTTTCTGCATCGGTGGATTCAGTCTGCGCCGATTCTTCTTCTGCGCTGGATTCTGCGGCCTGACTGCTGACCGCCAGATTCTCTGTTTCCTCTTCTGCGCCGATGGCTTCAACCGGCGGCGTCGCTTCCTCTTCTGCGCCGATGGAATCAATACGCACTGCCGTGTAGTTCTGGCGATGGCCGTGCGTCTTCTTGTATTGCTTGCGGCGTTTTTTCTTGAAGACGATGATCTTCGTGCCGCGACCGTGTTCGACGACCGTCGCCGTCACCGCGTCGCCGCCAAGCTCGATGCTTGAACCATCCGCTTTGAGCAGCGCTTCAAGCTCGACTGAATCGCCGACTTCAGCGGTGATCGAAGGCACGCGAACCACCTGACCCGGGCTTACACGAAACTGTTTGCCGCCTGATTGAACGATAGCGTATGCCACAGTAGCTCCCTCCAAAAAAATCCTCATGACGAAAGTCTCAAATTATAGCGGGCGATTTCCGCGACTGTCAACGCTTGCCGCGATTTGCTGCAAACGGTCGGGCAGATAATCCACGATTTGATGGATTACCATCGCCCCCTCCGCTACAATGACGCCTTTACTAAAATCGTCTGCGGCTTTGTGGAGCGATTATTTCTTCTTCGGGTGGACTTATGCGAATCCTGGTTTGTGATGGGCTGGAAAAGACGGGCGTTGAAATCCTGCGCGCGGCAAGCGGCGTTGAGGTCGACGAGCGGCCCGCGATTGACAAAAACGAGCTTGCTGAAATCATCGGCGAATATGACGGACTGATCGTGCGCAGCAAAACGAAGGTCACGGCAGAGTTGATTGAGCGCGCCGCGCGGCTGCGTGTCGTCGGACGCGCCGGTACAGGCGTCGATAATATTGACGTGCCGGCGGCGACTCGCCGGGGCCTCGTCGTCATGAATGCCGCCGCCGGCAACACCGTGACGACTGCCGAACATACGGTGGCGATGCTGATGGCCCTGGCGCGGCAGATTCCGCAGGCCGACGCGTCGATGAAAGCGGGCCGCTGGGAGAAGAATCGTTTTCTCGGCGTCGAATTGCTGGGTAAGACCTTGGGCATCATCGGTCTGGGCCGCATCGGCTCGACGGTTGCCGAACGGGCGCGGGCTTTCGGCATGACGGTCGTCGCTTACGATCCTTATTTCACTATGGAAGCGGCGCGCGACATCGGCATCGAGATGGTCGCGCTTGATGAGTTGTTCCCGCGCGCTGATTTCATCACCGTGCATACACCGCTCACCGAAGAGACGCGCGGCATCATCAACGCGGCAAGCATTGAAAAGATGAAGGCCGGTGTGCGCATCATCAACTGCGCACGCGGCGGACTGGTGGACGAGGCGGCGCTCGCAGACGCCTTGCGCAGCGGCAAAGTCGCCGGCGCGGCGCTCGATGTGTTTGAGAAAGAGCCGACGCCTGCCGATAATCCGCTGCTCGGCTTCGATCAGATCATTGCGACGCCGCATCTGGGCGCCTCGACCGCCGAAGCGCAGTTGGGCGTCGCCACGATGATCGCTGAACAGGTGCGCGATTACTTGCAAGACGGCACGGTGCGCGGCGCTGTGAATATGCCCGCCGTGAGCGCCGAATTGCTGACCGTCATCGGCCCTTACATCACGCTCGGCGAAAAGATCGGCCTGTTTCAGGGCCAGGTCTTCGGCCACGACTTGCGCGAAGTCGAGATCGAATACTCCGGCGATGTCAGCGAGCATGACGTGCAGCCGATCACGCAGGCGATTCTCGCAGGTCTGCTCAGCCCTGTCATTGAGCGCGTCAACATGGTCAACGCCGCTATCGTCGCCGAGCAGAGAGGCATCAAAGTTACCGAATCGCGTTCGCGCAAAGCGCGCGACTTTGCCAGCATGATACGCGTCCGCGCCGTGACTGCGGAGCGTGAAAGCGAAATGGCCGGCGCGTTGTTTGGCCGCCGCGACGCGCGCATCGTGCGCATCAACGGCTTCAATCTCGAAGCCATTCCCAAAGGCCACATGATTTTGTTGCTCAACCGCGACGAGCCCGGCGTGCTCGGGCGCATCGCCTCGTTCATCGGCGAGCAGCGCGTCAACATCAGCCGCCTTTATCTGGGCCGCAAAAAGATCGGCGAGAACGCCATCGCGCTGATACAGATCGATCAGCAGATGAGCGGCGACGGCGTGCGCGGGCTCGAACAGTTGAGCGGCGTCATTTCGGTCAAGCAAGTTGAGTTATAATTCGTTCCCGGTTGAGTTATAATCTGTCGCGCCACGCCGGGCCGCTTCGCGCGGCGTGGCGCGTTCATCATCCCTCAGGAGTCAAGTAGTCGTCATGATAGTCGTGCAATTGTGGAATTGTTCTGCCTGCGTCGGGCGAGGCCTGTCACGCGGCGCGCTGGTGATTGTCTTTCTGTTGATCGCGGCAACGCTTGCTGGCGCGCAGCAAGCGCCGCCCAAAAGTTGGAAGCTGGTTAAAGTCGAAGCGCCGAATGTGCGCCGGTTTACGCCGGAGCAGATTCTCGCCATGAGCGGCTTGCAACTCGGCCAGACCGTCGATCTCGACCTGGTTGATGCGGCGATGACGCGGCTCACCGAGACGGGCTTCTTTACCAAGGTCGGCTATCGCTACAGTTATGTTGGCGATAAGCTCACCGTGATCTTCAACCTCGAAGAAGCCAGATGGAATGTGCCGGTCGTCTTCGATAACTTCGTCTGGTTCAGCGACGATGAATTGATCAGCGCCGTGCGCCAGGCGGTGCCGAACTTCGATGGCACAGCGCCGACATCCGGCGGCACGGTTGAAAAAATCACCGCCGTGCTTGAAGGCTTGTTGCGCGAAAAGAAGATCGGAGGTCAGGTTGATTATGTCTCCGCTTTTGAGCGGAGCGGCGAAAAATCGGCTCACGTGTTTTCTATCAAAGACATCACCCTGCCGATTTGTGCGCTGAGCTTCACGGGCACGGCGGCGGTCAGCGAAAGCGATTTGATCAAGAAATCCAAGATGCTCATCCATGCCGATTACTCGCGCAGTTACGTCGCCGATTTCGTGAAAGATAATCTGGTGCCGGTCTATCGCGAGCGCGGCCACTTGAAGGTGCGCTTCAGCGAGGCGCAGGCAAAGCGCGAAGGCGGCGATTGCAAAAACGGCGTGCATGTGACGCTCACCGTGACCGAAGGCGCAGTCTACAACTGGGACAAGGCCGAATGGAACGGCAACGCGGCGCTCCCCACAGGGGCGCTTGAAGACTTGCTGTCGATGAGGGCAGGCGAACTGGCGAACGGCTTGAAGATCGATGAAGGCTTCAGAGCCATCAAGACGGCTTACGGTAAGAAAGGCTACATTTTGTCAAAGCTCAAGCTTGAATCGAGCTTTGACGATGCCAATAGCCGCGTCGCTTATCGCGTAGGGATTACTGAAGGCGCGCAATACCACATGGGCACCGTGTCGTTCGCGGGTCTCTCCGAAGGCGACGCCAGCCGCCTACGAAAAGGCTGGCGGCTTCAGGAAAACGCCATCTACAACGCTTCGTATCTCGAAGACTACATGCGAGTGTGGCTGCCGCCCGAAGAGCCGCTCAGGGCAAAAATGCAGACCGTGTCGCTCAAGCCAGACCACCAGCGGCTCATCATTGATGTCGCCTTCAGCTTCAAGTAAGCGAGCCATAAAATAACTCGCATCTAGAACAATTTTCAAATGCGTTTGCCATGTAGCGCAAGCTGTTAGCTTGCGCCCGATACTGCACAAGCTGTTAGCTTGCGCTACATTCAATTGAAAACCGCTCTAAGCGCCGCGAGCTTGCCCACAGGTTCTGGCTTGCCCAAAACCTGCGGGCGAGAACGTCCACCCGCCAATCTAACTTGATGGGACGACGTTGGCAAAAGCCCTGCTCAGTGCAGCAGGCAAGGACAGGTGTCGTTGCTGATGTCGCGATCCGTCAGGCTGAAGAGGCCGCCGCCGGCTCCGAGTTTCTGAAAACTGCCCGTCGCGCGATTGGCTGACGTATCCAGGCTGACCTGCACGCGCCGGTCGCCAGCATTGTGTTGCAGCGTGGTGGTGTTGCCGCGTCTGGTCACACGGCCTGTGCCGCTGTACTGCGCGCCGCCAGCACAGAAGAGGTAATCTCCGGTTTGTGTGTCGAAGGCTACAGAAGTGTTGGGGTTGGAGTCGTCTTGCAGGCAGACGTCAAACTCCCTCACACGAAAGAGCGTGACGATGTTGCTGTAGGGCTGCCCAACGACCAGTTGCCGGTTGACGCTATCGTAAGCAAAGACCAGATTGGCGCCACGGAATGCGACAGTGCCGAGGACACTATTGGCGACAGTGATTGGCCCAGCCGTGAGGCCGCTATTGCCCAGGCCAAAAGTAATGGCTCCAGCATCCTTGATCGCGCCGTTATCCCAGCGCGGACTACTGACGACATAGTTGCCATTGATCAGTGCGGTCACGCCACCGGAGCCGACCGTATCAAACGTCGTGCTGCCGACGAGACTATTAGCCGGCGACACCACGCCGCTGCTGCCGGTCGCGCCATTGCCCCAGCTCACTGCTCCAACCTGGCCCATCGCGCCATGCCAGAATATGCTGCGCACGACATAATTGCCGTTAGCCAGCGCCGTCACCCCGCCGAGGCCGACCCACTCACCCACTTGGCTGCCGACGAGACTGTTGGCGGCAGAGACCGTGCCCGTGGTGCCAGTTGTGCCGTTGCCCCAGGTCACTGCCCCGACAGAGGGTACGGCGCTGCTGTTCCAGGCTGAACTATTCACGACATAGTTGCCGTTGGTTAGCGCCGTCACGCCATCTAAGCCAATTAAATCCCCTACACGACTGCCGACAAGACTATTAGCCGCTGAAACAGGGCCGCTGGTGCCGGTCGTGCCATTGCCCCAGGTCACTGCGCCGGCATCCACTATCGCACCGTTGTGCCAGCTTTGGCTATTCACAACATAGTTACCATTAGCAAGCGCCGTCACGCCGAGGGAGCCGACCTGATCCATGATGGTGCTACCGACGAGACTATTAGCCGCAGAGACCGTGCCGCTGCTGCCGGTCGTGCCGTTGCCCCAGGTCACTGCGCCGGCACGGGATATTGCGCCGTTGTTCCAGTTCATGCTATGGACAACATAGTTACCATTAGCAAGCGCCGTCGCGCCGAGGGCACCAACCCTGTCATCGAGAGTGCTGCCAACCAGACTGTTGGCGGCAGAGACCGTGCCAGTGGTGCCGGTCGCGCCATTGCCCCAGGTCACTGCGCCGGCGCCAACTGTCGCGCCGTTTCTCCAATCCGGGCTACTGACCACATAATTGCCGTTGGCCAGCGCCGTCACGGCGTTGCCAATCGCATCACCCGGAACATTGCCGACGAGGCTGTTTGCAGGCGAGGCCAGTCCGCTAATGCCGGTCGTGCCATTGCCCCAGGTCGCCGCTCCTCGATAGCCGTTCCAGGATGTGTTCCCCACGACATAGTTGCCATTGGCAAGTGCCGCCACGCCCCTGAAGCCGAGTTCCCCCATGTTGGTGTTGCCGATGAGACTGTTAACGGCAGAGACTATGCCGCTGGTGCCGGTCGCGCCATTGCCCCAGGTCACTGCACCAGCATCCTTGAGCGCGCCATTGTCCCACTCCGGGCTACACACGAGATAGTTGCCGTTGGTCAGTGCGATCACACGCGTGCCAACATGATCACCTGAACTACTGCCGACGAGACTGTTCGCCGGCGAGACCACGCCGCTCGTGCCGGTCGCGCCGTTGCCCCACGTCACTGCACCGGCAGTAGAAAGCGAACTCGCGCTGCTATCCCAATCCGGACTGCTTACGACATAGTTGCCGTTGGTTAGCACCGTCACGCCGCCGCCGCCGATATTATCACCTGAAGCGCCAACGAGACTGTTCGCCGGCGAGACCAGGCCGCTGGTGCCGGTTGCGCCGTTGCACCATGTCAGCGCTCCACTGTGGTGCCAGCTCGAGCTATACACAACATAGTTGCCATTGGGCAGTACCGTGATGCCGCCGCTGCCGACTGTGTCAAACGAATTGTCGCTGACCAGACTGTTCGCTGCCGAGACGACGCCGTTAATGCCGGTTGCGCCGTTGCACCATGTCACCGCTCCTCGCCTGTCGCTCCAGCCCGAGCTACGGACGACATAGTTGCCATTGGTCAGTACCGTGACGCCGTCGATGCCTATGGCCTCCTCCTCGGCGCTGCCCGTCAGCTTGCTGATCAGCGCGCCCGTCGCGCCGTTATACAAATAGACTGCCCCGACATCGGCAATCAGCGTCGGGCTGGTGATGTCATAGAAGGGATCGGTCACGACGAAGTTACCGTTGGGCAAAGCGGCAACGGAAAAGCCAAAGCGCCCACTACCTGCTGGCCCATTGATGTCGATCTGCATCGCCGGCGGCATCATGCCGTTGCCTGAGAAGCCGGCGGCTTGCACCCGGCTCATTATCGGCAGGACGTTCATCAAGATCACGAAAAAGACCAGGCCAAGCGCCAGCCCGCGCACTCCTAAGATGGCTTTGGAATAATTTATTATCGCTTTCATCTCTTCTCCTGTATCTGCACGCCAGGGGGCAATGACTCACCTTTCACGCCGTCGCGATGGCCGTGCGACAATGACCGGCAGTCATGGGACAGACGAGGGAGACGGTTAGGTGATAAGTTGTGGCCACGATCACCCTCAGTGCTATGCCTAGCCAATCCGCGCAATGCCGCGTAGCCCGTTAATTGTTATCTGAGATCAACCTGAGAAAGTAGAGACCAAAATAAGTGGCTACCAGGTTAGGTTTATATCAGCGAGCGCACTAATCGTCAAGAAATCGATAACTTTTGCGGCACAGAGATCAGGCTGCCATTCGCCGCATCCATTCAACAAAGCGCAGCGCTAAGGTGCTGACTGCCGTCTATCCTTCAGCCGAGTTGCGGCGCAGTTCGTTGACCAGCAGATGCGCCTGCCGGGTCGGCTCAGGGATTCGGTACTTCGATTTGGAGGGCAGGGCGTCGGCCTCGGCTGGATAACCTTTCACCGAGCCGAGCGCCAGCTTGATCGCGCCGGGCAAGTCAATCAGGTGGCCTGGGGAAATATAGACCGGCGCGACGCGGTCTTTCGTGCGCAATGCCGCGCCGACGGTTTCGCCTTTGTGGATCATCAGCGAATAACTGCCGGCGCGCTCGTCCGGCTCCGTATACTTGCCAACCAGCACCGTCTTGGCGCAGCCGATGGTTGGCCGTCCGGTCAGCAAGCCGAAGTGACAGGCGATGCCGAAACGTCGCGGATGCGCCAGGCCCTGACCGTCAAGCATCACGACATCCGGCGCGATGTCGAGCTTTTCCCAGGCTTCAAGCAATGCCGGCGTCTCGCGAAACGATAGCAGTCCGGGGATGTAAGGAAACTGCGCCCGCGTGACGACTGTAGCGCTGGCTACACTTTCAAGCTCAGGCAGGCGCAGCACGACGATGCCGGCATAAAAGACATCCGAGAACCGGTTGAAAGAGATGTCGCAGCCGGCGATCAATCGCACATCACTCTCAAGCGGTTGAATGCGAACCTGCTCGCGCAACTGGTTTTGCAACGCGACGGCTGCTTTGCCCGTGAGATTCCAATCGTGAAGCTTCTGATAATTCATGCGGTTTGATATCGCGCAAACGGTCAGCCGGCGTCCTTGCGGCGTTCGATGCCGAGCGTCACGTCAATGGCCAGCCGCACGGCTTCGACAATGGTTTCGCGCGCCAGGCTCGGCACGTCCGGATACTTGTTCAACGCCTGCTCGTGCATATAGGGGACGTGGATGAATCCGCCAAGCGTCGGCAGCTGCTCGGTGGCGATCACATGCATCACGCCGTAGAAGAGCCGGTTGCACAGATAGGTTCCCGCCGTGTTGGAAATCGCCGCCGGAATCCGCGCTTTCAATAAGCGCTCGGTGATGGCGCGAATCGGCAGCGTCGATAGATAGCCGACCGGCCCGCCTTCGATGATAGGTTCGCCTGCCGGTTGATTGCCGGCATTGTCCGGGATGCGATAATCGTCAACGTTGATGGCGACGCGCTCCGGCGTGATGCGATAACGCGCTATGGCCAGACCCAGCATGATGACCGCGTCGGGGCGCAGCAGGCGCAGCCGCGCGCTGGTCATTTCGACGGCGCGAAAGCGGTCAACCGGCAATTCCAGAACCGTGAGCACAGCGCCCGGAAACTCGACGCCGGTCATGGCCAGCATAGCTTCCAGTGACGGATTCACCGTCTCGCCGCCAAACGGCTCAAAGGCGGTCAGCAGGATTTTCTTTTCAGTAGCATTCATCACTTTTTCTTTGAGAGCTTCGCCCATGCGGAATCGCGTTCGAGCCGCCGGACGATGTCGACGGCGCGCAGCAGGTTCTCTTTGGTCTCCGACCAGTCGGGATAAGTCTGTGTGTCTATCGCGACTTCAACTTCGACCAGCGTCGAATGCAGCAACTCGCGCAGACGGGCAAGATCGTTAGTCATCTTCAAGCCTCCGGCATACGGATGCCGCATGATAACACTACGCCGTTGGTCTTGCGGATGTCGTCAGGTAGATGCCTGCCAGAATCAGCGCGCCGCCGATGAAGGTCGCTAGCGGCGGATGCTGACCGAAGATGATAAAGGCCAACAGCCCTGCGACCACCGGTTCACCCAGGAAGGCCAGCGAAATCGTCGACGGGCGCACGTGCCGCAAAGCCCAGTTGAAGACCGTGTGGCCGAGAATCGTCGGCACCACGGCAAGCAAAATGAAGTACATCCATGCAATCGCGTTGTAAGGCGCAAGCTGGCTGCGTGTGATTAAGGTCCACAGCAACAAGCAGACTGCGCACACGGCATATAGCGGCGTTGCATAACCGAGCAGGCTCATGTGTGCACGAGCTTTGCGCCCGACGATGAAGTAACCGACGACCGCCAGCGCGCCGACGACCGCCAGCGCGTCGCCCAGCAGCGCATGGCTTGATTCGCTCTGCTGTGTGGCTGCCAGCGCGTCGCGGCTGATGACGAGCATGCCTGCCAGTCCCATCAGTGTGCCGGCCAGAGAACGTGCGCGCGGCTTTTCGCCGAGAAAGACCGCCGAGGCAATCACGACAAACAGCGGATGGCTGTTGACGAGAACCACCGAGGTAGCAATCGGAATATATTTGAGCGACGTGAACCACGCGCCGAAATGGATGGCGAGGCAAACGCCGCCGAGCAGAAGCAGCAGCAGGTCGCGGCGCGTGAAGGCCATCAATTCGCGCCGTTTGAGCGCAATGGCCACCGGCATCAGCAAGGCTGTGGCAATCGCCATGCGATAGAAGGCGATGACGATGGCCGGCACTTGCTCAAGCTTGGCGATGAAGATGGACGATGAGGCGAGCGCAAAAACGGCAAAGAACATCGCCGCGAACACGGCGCTAGTTTGCGGCTCGCTGCCGGTTGGCTTGTCGATGGTTTTCATTCTGCTCAATCAGACCTTATGAGAATGGAAAAAAAGAATGGCCACAGAGTCACAGAGGGAATTATGAGAATCTCTGCCGCTATCTCAAAGCTCTTTTATATTCCTCTGTGTCTTCGTGCCTCTGTGGCCAATCCTTCATCATCTATGCGGAACAAAACCGACGCCGCACCGTTCAATCCCTTTACTCATTGAACCGCTCCCCGTTATAGCACGCGCCGCCAGGATCGAGAAAGCCGTCATCGGCTCTGCTTGCGAAGCGCGGCGCAAGGTGTTAATTAGTTTTACTTGCGCGCCGCGCATCGCAGCCGTCGCGCGCAGGCTATCGTTGAAAGGATATGACCGAATTGATGCGAACCCCTCTCATTCTCATACTGCTCGCAGCCCTCGCCCTGAGCGCCTGTAATCCCAGCGCCGCCAACAAGAACCTTACGAATGGCAATAACAACACGGCTCTGCGCGTCGTCGAACCGACCAAGCCGCTGGTGCCTGCCAGTGCGGTTGATCCGAATTTCAAAGCCTGCAATCCATACTATCCGCTGGTTCCCGGTTCCCGCAGAAAATACGTCATCAGTTATTCGAGCGGCATCCATGCCGAAGCGACGGCGGTGGTCGAGCCCTGGGAAGAGAACGGGCGCAAAGGCTTCAAGGAACTCATACAGATCGTCGATAGCACGGGCGGTTATCAGATCAAACAACTGATCGAGCGGCATTACGTCTGCGACGGCGACAAGGTGAGTATCCTTTACGAAAAAACCGACAGCGACGTCGACAGCAACAAGACGGTGACGGAGTTTTTCTACCGCGATAACGCTTACGCGATGATCGAGCCGGCGTCGCTGAAACCGGGGGCGACCTGGTCTCATTCGCTCAAACTGAAGATCCAACCGCCGGGCCAACCAGCCAGCGAACCCGATGCGCCGACCGTCGTCCAGTTCACCGTCGTCAATGAACAGGAACTCCAGTTGCCGACGGGCAAGGTAAAAGCCTTGCAACTCTTTCGCAAAGTCGGCGAGGCGGAGATGAATGATTACTTCGCGCCGGGCATCGGCTTCGTCAAGCGCACCAGCAAAGAAGGCACAGGTTGGGAGTTGAAAGAGTATAGCGGTTTGAAGCCGATTGAAGTTGCCAACCCGTAAACCTGGGCTGCCCGTGTCCTGATAAGAAC
>JBBWZK010000446.1:0-7970 GCA_039648975.1 Blastocatellia bacterium | reverse complement strand
CGGCGCTCGCCCTGCGACTGGCCGAACGCCGCCGCCGGAATCGAAGCCATCAGCAGAATGATAATGAATAACTTTCGCATAAGTTGCTCCTTGTATGTTTAGTATTACATGCCGATTCGCGTTGTTCTTTTGAACCGCGAATCTTTCGTTAGTGTATAGGCAATGCGAGTGCCACGCTGCCTTCCTGAAAAACAGGCGATTTCGGCAGGTTTTTGCGGTGATTGAATTCTTCAACGCAGCAATTCAATAGCAGGTGGATGGAGAATCTTGCAGGCGCAAGACCTGCGCGGCTTCTTTATCAAACCGCGCCTCTGAGAGCGCAACCTAAAGGAGCTTGAATACTTCTTCTCGCGCGATTAACTCTGTGCTTTCGCCTTCTTCAATGGCGCGGGCAAGTGCCACGTCCTCAAGCGCCTCTTCAACTGCCTGATGGAGCAAATCACGTCGTTCTTCAAGAACCTCGGCTACAGCCGCCTTAATTAAAGCTTTCAGTTGATCAGGGCTTATCGATATTTCCATATGATCCTCGCTTCTTCGCGTTCCAAGATACCACTTTCAGTTCAGACTTGCAGCGGTTTCGCCGTGAGAATCTAACTACTTCGCTGGCGCGCTCGCGGCGGCTGCTTTATCGACGACGAGGCGGTGATCGAGATTCGCCACGCGCCAGCCCGTCGCAAAGATCATGCGCGCGATGCGTTCCATCGTCTCGAAATCAATCTTGCCGACATCATCCGTCGTGCGGTGATAATCGCGGTGCAGGCCGGTGAAATAAAAAATTACCGGGATGCCGTGCTTGGCGTAATTGTAATGATCTGAGCGATAGTAGAGCCGCTCAGGATGACTTTCGGCGTTCATGCGATAATCGAATTTAAGATGCGCTGTCTCGGCGTTGGTCGCTTCGCTTAACTTGTGCAACTCGCTCGACAGTTTGTCCGAGCCGATGACATACAACGTATCTTTGTCCGAAAGCTCGCGGTCGAGCGGATCGGTATCGCCCGCCGGTTTGCTGCGGCCAATCATGTCAATGTTGAAATCGGCAACCAGCTTGGCCAGCGGAATGACCGGCTCGTAATCCGTATTATACTCCGAGCCGAACAGGCCAAGCTCTTCGCCTGTATGGAAGACGATTAAAATGCTGCGCTGCGGGCGCGGCCCGACGGTGAACGCCTGCGCGATGTCTAACACAGAGACGGTGCCCGACCCGTCATCATCCGCGCCATTGTAGACTTCGCCGTTGTCCGTCGTCTTCAAGTGATCGTAATGCGCGCTGAAGACGACGTACTCATCTTTCAATTTCGCGTCCGCGCCTTCGAGAATGCCGACGACGTTCTGCGCCGCCGGCGCATCTTTGGCGATGGCCATCACACGCACGCCGGCCTGCGCAGGGATCGGCATCGGCGATGCGGCCTTGCCTGCCGGTTGTAGGTAAGACGACTCTTTGCCCATGGCTTTGGCGATGGCGCTGATGAGCGGCGGCCCTGCGGCGATGATCGGAAAGGGTTTGCCGTCAGCCGTCGGGTGAGGCGGCAGGCCGAGTTGATCGGCGCGGCTCAGGTAAGCTTTCATCTGTTGCCATTCAGCGATTGTCGGCGGCGGCAGAATACCGATTGCGCCAACCGCGCCATGCGCCGCCGCCGCTCGCTCGCCTCTCTCTTCATCACTGAGCGCCACACTTTTAAGCGCTTCGGGCGTGTCTTCAGAAATCAGCACAACGATCTTGCCTTTGACGTCGAGGCCGGCGTAATCGTCGTACTTGTTCTTCGGCGATGAAATGCCGTAGCCGACAAAGACCAGATCGCCTGAAAAATCGCCCCTAACCGGCGGCGCGCTGAGAAAGTCATCGCCATACTTGAACTCGCTCGTCTGGCCGGATGTGGTGAAGCTTACATGGCTGGCCGCCGCATCGACGCCGCGATAGCTCAACGGCACTTTCTGAAAGAATGAGCCGTCGCGCGCACCGCCGCGATAGCCATAGGATTCCAGTTGCGCGGCCAGATAGCGCGCCGCGATGCGATTGCCCTGACTGAGCGTGTAGCGCCCGCCAAGCTCGTCTGAGGCGAGAAAACTCAAATGCTTTTTCAGATCGCGCGCCGTGATGCTGTTGACTTCATCGCGCGGCGGCAGCGGCAAGTTCGCCGCGACAACCGTGACCGCTAAACAGGCGGCGAGCAAGGTCGCGGTAAGCGCTCGTTTCAATGAATCGTTCGGTCTCATGAAAGTTCCTTCAATAGAGTGTTTCTGAAAAGTCCCGTCAGGGACGAAATGTTTATAGTCAACAGACGCTAGAAAGCGCCCAAGCCCCGTCGGGGCGAAATGTCTACATTGCGCTCCTAGCGGAGCTTGATTCCCAATCTGATCGATTTGCTATAAACATTGCGCTCCTACGGAGCTATCCTTTCAGAATCGCTCTCCGTATTATTTGCTAAATCGCATGGCGATGGGCACTGCATCCATACATTTTTTCTTGATCGCTCACTGGCGTTCTGCAAGCGGGCCGACGACCACCGTCGTCAAATGCTCAGGGTCTATATAGGACTGCGCCATGCGTGAAACGTCTTCGACCGTGACGGCGTGAATCAGTTCCGGGTAGCGTTCGAGATAGTCGAATCCCAGAGCGTAAGTTTCCGCATCGGCGAGAAAGTCGGCGATTTGCAGGTTCTTTTGAAAGTGAAAGACGAAACTGCCGGTGAGATAGTCTCTGGCCATCTCGACTTCCTGGCTCGTCACCGGCTCGTTGACGATGCGCGCGATCTCGTGGCGCAAACCGGCAAGCGCCAGCGTCAGGTTGTCGGGCGACGTGCCGATATAAGCAACAAAGCGGCCCGGATCAACGCCGGCGCTTGAGGTGATGTTGCTGTAGGTCGTATAAGCCAGGCCCATCTCATCACGCAGTATGCGCGGGATGCGCGAAGTGAAGCCGGGACTCGAACCGAGAATCGTGTCCAGCACCAGCAGCCTGTAGTAATCGGGATTGCGCCGCTCGATGCCGACATGGCCGATGAAGATGTTGATCTGTTCTTTGTGGGCGGTGACGAATTGTTCGATGGCTTCGCGCTGGCGCACAGGCTTCGGCACATCGGGAAGGGCAAGCTCGCTGGCTACAGGCCACGCGCCGAAGGCGGCTTCAACCTGAGCGCGCGCTGTCGCTTTATCAATGTCGCCGACGATGGCCAGCAGCGTAATGTTCGGCGCGTAGAAACGGCGATAAAATGCCACCATATCGTCGCGTGTAAGATTCTTTACCGTTGCATCGTAGCCGACCGACGGGCGATGCTGCGGCGTGCCGCGAAAAACGAGGTCGTTGAACACATCCGACGCCTGCGTGCGCGGCACGTCCAGGCGGCTCTTGAGTTGCGCCAGCCGGCGGTCACGTTGCTGCTGTACTTTGTCCTCAGGGAAGGTCGCATTCATCAACAGGTCGGCAGCGATCTCAAGGCCAAGCGCGAGGTCTTGCGACAGAAACATCGCCACGACGCCGCTCTCCTGATAATCGCCATAAGTGCCGAGCTTGCCGCCGACGGCTTCGACGGTTTCGGCAATCTGCTGCGCGCTGCGCGTCGTCGTGCCTTCATCGATCATCTCGCCGACCAGCGAAGCCAGCCCCGCTTTGTCGTCCGTCTCGTAGCGCGAGCCTGCGGCGACGACCGCCTTGAAGGCGACCGACGGCGTCGCGTGATTCTCCGACAACAAGACGACGAGGCCGTTCGCCAGTTCGATGCGTTCGACATCGAGGCGGGGTCGCGTCGCGGGTTGGGTGCTAGACTGCTGCAATGGCTTGCTCCTTTTCGGTGTCGATCAGATAGCCGACTGTGCGATTGTCTGCGGTGAAATACTGCTCGGCGACGCGCTGAATGTCCTGAGCGGCGACGGCGCGTATGCGGGCGATCAGCGTACCGAGATAATGATAGCCGCGCCCTGCGACAGGAATGCGCTCATCGCTGGCAATCGTTTCAAACTGGCCCAACAACATGGCCTGCTGCAAAGGCTCTTCGTGGCTCATCACCAGGTCGGCTTCAATCTGCCGCCGCGCTTTATCGAGTTCGGCTTCGGCGACCGGCTCGTGCTTGAGCCGTTCGAGTTCGTCATAGATGGCCTGCTCGACGCCCTGCAAGGCGAAGCCGGGCTTGATCTCGGCCTTGAAATAAAACAGCGACGGGTCGATGTGATCGTGAAAGTTGGCGCTGGCCGAGGTCACCGATTGATCGCGCTCGACGAGCCGCTGATAGAGCCGCGATGATCTGCCGGTCGATAGAATCGACTCGATGACTTGCAGAACATAAGCGTCGGTGTGGGCGACGGGCGGCGCGTGAAAGCCTATGAGCAGGCGTTCGACGGGCGTCTCTTTCTTGACGACGATGCGCTTCTCGCCGCGCTGCGGCGGCTCGGTGATGCGCAGCGGTTGGGCGTTCGGGCCGGCGGGAATCTCTGCGAACAACGCCTCGACTCGCGCCAGCGTTTCGTCGGTGTCAAAGTCGCCGACGATGACCAGTGTGGCGTTGCGCGGGTGATACCACTTGTCGTAGTAAGCTTTCATGTCGGCTCCGGTAGCCGATTCCAGGTCATCGAGCCAGCCGACCGTCGGCCAGTGATACGGATGCTGGCGGAAGGCTGTGGCCCAGACTTCGTTTTCGAGCACTTCCCAGGGGCCGTCCAGGCCGATGCGCAATTCTTCTTCGACGACCTGCTTTTCAGACTCGAACTCGGCTTCGGCAAAGGTCGTGTTGCGCATGCGGTCGGCTTCGATTTCGAGCGCCGCCTGCCAGCGGTCAGAGGCGAAGGTGAAATAATAAGCGGTGAAATCGAGCCAGGTGAACGCGTTGTTCGCGCCGCCGTTCTTGAGGGTCAGCAAATCGATCTCGCCTTTGCCATACTTCTCTGTGCCTTTGAAAAGCATGTGCTCCAGAAAATGCGATTTGCCAGTCTGCCCAAGCTCTTCGTTGCGCGAGCCGACGCGATACCAGATGATCGAGGCGACCACAGGTTTGTCGTGCAGTTCTTTGGTGATGACGGTCAGGCCGTTAGCCAAAACCGTTTTCTCGACGCCGCGCGTCAAAAACGATTCGGCTTCGGCTGTCGCCAGAGCGGGTTGGTCAGCAGGTGTAATCAGCGATGTCATAATCATGAATAGCGTATCCGAATGAAATCTCCTTGCGCTCGCCGTTGCCCCCAGCGTCCGCAGTTGGCAACGAAAAAATTGTAGAGGCCGCCAAACGGCAGTGTCAAACAGTGGGGGAGGGACACGGGGACGCGGCGACACGGCGACGCGGCGAGGCGGGAACAGGATATGGGAGATTGAATCAAACCGAATGCCGATCACGGCGATCCTGACTTCTCCGCAACTCTATGTTTTCCCCTCGCCGCGTCGCCGCGTCGCCGTGTCACCGCGTCGTCTTTTCAACACGGGCGATGGTCAGCACGCTGATGCGTTGCGCGCCCGCATCGAGCAGCGTCTGCGCCGCCGATGATAGCGTGCTGCCGGTCGTGAACACATCGTCCACCAGGAGTATTGAGAGATTGCTTACCAAACGTGGATGCGCCACGCGAAAGGCTTTGGCGACGGATCGGGCGCGGTCTTTCGCATCAAACCCGGCGCGATGCCGCTCAGTCGGGTTCGTGCGAATCAGCAGATGTACATCAAGCGGTAGACGGCCTTCGCGGGCAATCAGACGAGCGATGAGTTCAGCTTGATTGAAGCCGCGCTCGCGCTGTCTCAGCGGGTGCAGCGGCACAGGGACAACGACGTCTGCCGCCAGTGCCGCGCGTTGTTCGGCGAATGTCTGCGCGATCAGATGGCGCAGTCTACGGCAGAGATGCGGCTGCGATTTCAGAAACCCTATGTTCGCTTCCAGCGCCCCGGCATATGCGCCGCAAGCGCGCGCGGTGAAAGGTAGCGCGCCGCATAATCCGCACTGCAACGCCTGGTTGCCGGCGCTTCTTCCGGGGAGCGGCAGGCCGCACTGGATACATAACGGCCCGTCGAACAGCGGCGTGATGCCGGCATCCGTCCAGCAATCCGTGCAGGCAACGCCGTCATCGTAACGGTTGATCATTGCGCCGCACACCCGACACTGCGCCGGATAAACCAGCGCCGTCAGTCCGTCTCTCAGATGGGTCAGCAAGCGCATGGAGATCGTTATGAAAAGGTTAGACTGGCGATTTTTGGAGTGCTGCGACTTGTCGCAGCTTTTCCGCATTGCAAGTAGAAAGCAGTGAAGTCACCGCACTCCATAATCGACGCTTAATTAGAAGTCGTTCAAGGTGGGGAAGGGCAAAGCGGAATCAAGCGGGCGCGCCCGTTGCACGCCCTCTTGATCAGTGCGCAGCCCAGCCGGCATCTCGCCATCACGGCCACGGCGAGCGCCGGCTTCGGGCCAATAGTTGTCCGCAGGAGAACTCATTTTAGCTCCCTGAAAATTTCTTCTATGACTGCAAAGAACGATTGCTCGGTTGAGGCTCGCTTTAGCTCGGCAATCAGCCAAAGCGGGCAAGGCGCTAATCTTTTTCAGTCAACAAGCCCTGTTCGACCAACTCCTGGCAACGGATGCAGTGCGGCGTCCAGGGAATGGCGTCGAGCCGCTTGGGTTGAATTTCTTCGCCACAGTTGGCGCACTCGCCATAGCTGCCGTCGTTAATGCGGACGAGCGCTTCTTCGATCAGCTTCAGCATATTACGTTCGGTCGTGCTCTGTGAGAAGAGCAGTTCTTTAGTATATGAGTTTGATGCCTTGTCGGCAGGATCTTGACTGACGTCGCGATCAGCCTCGCGGCCATAGTCTTCGGTGCGCTCGACCATGTTGAGCAACTGGTTGCGGCGCTCGAGCAGCTTGGCCTCGTACTGTTTCATTCTCTTCTTATCCATCTAATTCTCCTGGAAAAGGAATTAAGCTTTCAACCACCGAAAAGCCCCAGGCTGCCTCCTCTATCTTAATCTCTCGTGCGCAAGTCATTAGCCTGCGCGCGTCCATCACTTCTGATATGGCAGGTCGTGAATAATCGTAAAGGCGCGATAGACCTGCTCGGTCAACAGCACGCGCGCCATCTCATGCGTCAGCGTCAATTGCGACAGCGCCAGCACCGTGCCGGCGCGCTTGCGCACCGCCTCTGATAGCCCGCCGGGGCCGCCGATGATGAAGGTCATCTGCTTTGTCCCACCGACGCGCTGCTTGTCGATGAACTCGGCGAGCTTGAATGAATCCATCTCGCGCCCGCGCTCGTCCATCGCCACGACGAAAGCGTCATTGCTGAGGCGGGATAAAATATCCTCGCCCTCTCTTTCAATGATCTGCCGGGCGTCGCCGACATCGCTGCGGTCGCGCAACTCTGTGACTTCGACCGGTGCAAAATGGCGCAGGCGCTCAAGGTATTCTTCGACCAACTGCTTGATCGGCGCGCGGCGCGTCTTGCCTATCCATACGAAACGCAACTTCATGGTGCGTGGTGCATGATACGTGATGCGTGGCCGGAAGAATTGCGAATAACAAGCCGTCTGTCTTGTTGCTGATCACGCATCACGCATTATCCTCCGGCATGATTGGCCTTCATCTTGCCGATGTTGTAGCGCCGCATCTTTTCATAAAGATTCTTGCGGCTGATGCCGAGAATCTCGGCGGCGCGCGTTTTATTGCCGCGCGTGTAGTCCAACACTTCGCGGATGTAAACCGCTTCGAGTTCCGAAAGCGTCGGCTTGTGCGTCCGCGACTGCATCAAGCGCGCCGCCGAGCGCAGGTAATCGGGCAATTGCTCTGCCTCGATCACTTCGCGGTCGGCTCTGAGCACCGCAAACTCTATGATGTTGCGCAGCTCGCGTACATTGCCTGGGAAGTCGTAGCTTTGTAAAAGCTCGAGCGTCTCTTTCGAGAGATGCATGCCGGCTCGTGCGCTGCGCGCGGCGAACAGGCGCACGAACTGCTCGGCCAGTTGCGACAAATCTTCAATGCGCTCAACCAGGCGCGGCAATTCGATAGTAACGAC
>JBBWZK010000212.1:0-12589 GCA_039648975.1 Blastocatellia bacterium | reverse complement strand
CGCAAGCTAACAGCTTGCGCTACATGGCAAACGCATTTGAAAATCGCTCTAAATCGGTCGTCAGCCATGCTACGCAAAGCCGGTCGTTATTGACCGGCTTTTTCTTTTGCGGCATTCATTACTTTTTGAGCGCGGCAGGCAGTCTATCCACTTTTCTGAAATCTGCCGGGACGGCGAAGTCATCATTCGATACGTCGAGGCTGATGTCGCGCCGTTCGATGGTCAATCGCGCGCCGCTCGCCGATTCGAGTTCGATCAGCAAAGGCAAGCCGGCAAGGTCGCGGGCGCGGCGGCTGCGCGTGACTTCAATGCGCCCGTTAGCCATCGTTGCGCGCTCTTCGATCACCTGGCAAGCGTGGTCTTGCACGGTTTGATCGGCGAGCACGCGCGCCTCGACTTGCACGGGCGCGGGCGCGTCGCTCAGGGCGCGGTCAACTTCATTCGCATTGATCGCCGCCGGCAGATCGCTTTCGCTGCCAGGCGCGGCGACGGCTTCGCGGGCGGCATCTGTCGGCGCGCTGCCGGCATAACTCGCCGCGAAATCGAATTCAACGTACAGGCGATGATCGAGATCGAGCAGGTAGCCTTTGCCGAGATCAGGCCGCAGGATTAAGGCGCGCGCGCCGCCGGCTTCCGTCCACTGCTCGCGCCGCCAGTCGCCGCGCCGCGCCACGCGGCTCGCCGTCGTTTCGCGCACCTCGCCGTCAATCGCAAGGCGCGTGACCGTCGCCGAATAAACCTCCGGCTCGCCTGCCGCAATGATTGCGGCGCTCGTCTCAGCCGGGCGGCGGCGACAATTTGTAAAGCACATGACTAACAGGGCAAGCGCCGCCAATTGAATCCACTCTCGTCGTGCAAGCAAGCGCATAGCGATTGAGATTCTACCACTGTCGGGCAAGCCCTTGCGCCGCGCCTCTCGTTCTATCATCAACGGCGAAGCTGTTAATCACATTTGTGCGAATAGCTGGCGCAGAGATTAGGATTGAGTTCGCGCGCGGCTTAATGATAATCTGCGCGCGGCAGCACGAAGACAGGTTGCGCACTGCTGCTGACCGAACATCAATCGTTATATTTTTTCTGTGACCATGATGGCAGGCACAACACTCGGTCATTACCGTATCGTGTCGAGGATCGGCGCGGGCGGCATGGGCGAAGTCTACCTTGCCGAAGACGTGCATCTCGGTCGGCCCGTGGCGCTGAAAATCCTGCCGCCGGATTTGTCCAGCGACAATGAACGCCTGCGCCGCTTTGAACAGGAAGCGCGCGCCGCATCGGCCCTGAATCATCCGAACATCATCACCATTCACGAAGTCGGCATACACGACGGCGCGCGCTTCATCGCCACGGAGTTCATCGAAGGCCGCACGCTGCGCGATCATCTGCGCGAACATCCTCTGAGCATTCATGAAGCGCTCGACATCGCGATTCAGGTGGCTTCGGCGCTACAGGCGGCGCATCAGGCGGGCATCATTCACCGCGACATCAAGCCGGAAAACGTCATGCTGCGGCCCGACGGCTACGTGAAGGTCCTGGACTTTGGCATCGTCAAGCTCACCGAACAGTTCGTTGATCATCACGCCGGCACGACCGATGCCTTTCTGGCGACAGACGGCGTGCAGACCGAAAGCAACATCGTCATGGGCAGCCCAAGCTACATGTCGCCTGAGCAGGCGCGCGGCCAGAAACTCGACGGGCGCACGGATATTTTTTCACTTGGGGTGATGCTTTACGAAATGATTGCAGGCCGGCGGCCATTCGAGGGCGAAACCATGAGCGACGTGATCGTCGCCATTCTGGAGCGCAAGCCGCAGCCGCTCGCCGAGATCGACGCCGAAACCTCGCCGCGGCTTGAGACCATCGTCTATCGCGCGCTCGCCAAAGACCGCGCCGCACGCTACCAGAGCGTTGCCGATTTCCGTAAAGACTTGCGACGTGAAAAACGGCGCGTCGATTTCGCCGCAGGGCTTGAAGACTCGTTGATGCCTGAAGATTCCATCGGCCAGACGACGGCAGTCATGCATGCCGAAGATTCCTATGCGACGGCGCGGCTGGCTGTGCAAAGCGACCAGTTCAAGACGGTGCGCGCTACATCGAGCGCCGAATATCTCATCACAGGCATCCGCCGCCATAAAATCGTAACCTTCATTACGATGGCGCTGGTCGCGGCGAGCCTCGCCGCCGTCGCCTTTGTGCTGTGGCGCGGCGACCGTCCGCAGCCGATGGATTCCCTCGCCGTGCTGCCGTTTGTCAACGAAAGCGCCGACCCGAACGCCGAATATCTTTCCGACGGCATCACCGAATCGCTCATCAACAATCTGTCCGAGTGGCCGGGGCTCAAGGTGACGTCGCGCAATTCATCGTTCCGCTACAAAGGCCGCGACGTCGGTGTGCGTGCCATAGGGCGCGAACTGGGCGTGCAGGCGGTGTTGATCGGCAGGCTCAGTGAGCACGGCGACACGCTGCAAATCCGTATTGAACTGATTGACGCGCGCAACGACACACAGGTCTGGGGCGAGCAGTTCACGCGCCAGCGCGCCGATCTGATTGCCTTGCAGGATGACATCGTGCGACAGGTCGCCGGGCGTTTGCAGTTGCGCTTGACGAACGAAGGCCGCCGCGCCAGTCGCCAGCACACAGACAACCCGGAAGCCTATCAGCTTTATCTGCGCGGGCGTTTCTACTGGAACAAGCGCACCGAAGAGAGCATCAAGAAAAGCATCGCCTATTTCAATCAGGCCATCGCGCTTGACCCGACTTACGCGCTGGCTTATGCGGGCCTCAGCGATTGCTACGCCATGCTGACGGAATACGCTTCCGCGCCGCCTGTAGACACCTACCCGAAAGTCAAAGCGGCGGCCAAGAAGGCGCTTGAGATCGACGATACATTAGCCGAAGCGCACACCTCGCTCGGCGCGGCTTATGAGTATGAATGGAACTGGGCGGAAGCCGAAAAAGAATATCGCCGCGCCATCGAGTTGAATCCGAGTTATGCGACAGCGCATCACTGGTACGCCGTCTTTCTGGGGGCGCGGCTGCGCCACGAGGAAGCCATCGCCGAGATGCGCAAAGCCCTGGACGGCGATCCGTTGTCGCTTATCATCAACACCTCGATGGGCCGCGAGCTATACGGCGCGCGCCGTTATGACGAAGCCATCGCGCAGCTTCGCCGGACGCTCGACATGGACGCGAATTTTGCCGAAGGACACTTTCACCTGGCGATGGTTTACGAAGCGAAGCGCATGTACACGGAAGCCCTCGCCGAGTTTCAAAAGTCTACCGAGTTGTTCGCCGATCCGGCGATGAAGATATGGGAGGCGCGCATCTATGCGTTATCGGGCAAGCGCCCCGAAGTCGAGCGCCTGCTTGCCGAATCAAGCGAGATGGAAAAAACGCGCTATGTGTCGCCTTATCCGGTAGCCACGATTTACGCTGCCTTGGGCGATAACGACAAGGCTCTGGCTTATCTCGAAAAGGTCTTCAACGAGCGGTCGTATTACGTCGTCTGGCTGAACATTGATCCGGTGTTTGATCGTTTGCGCAGCGACGCGCGCTTTCAGGATTTGCTGCGCCGCATCGGCATCGCGCCAGCTTAAAGCGATTTCCAAATCGGCTTGCCCATGCAGCGCAAGCTGTTAGCTTGCGCTAGTCACGACGCATCCGCGGATGTAGCGCAAGCTGACAGCTTGCGCTACATCCGCGGATGAGGCTCACTTGCCTTCAAGCTCCAGTGCGATGACCGTGTCGAACTCGTCTTGGGCGCGTGACGGAATGGCTTTGATCAAGACGCCGCCGTTCACCTGCGCAACTTCTGCGGGGCTGCCGTCCTTGAGGAACTTTGCCGACGTGACGCGCGATTGTAACGGAAGCCACAACGCATCCGATTCGTTCCAGTCGAGCACGTGAACGTAAACGCGACCCGCTTTCTGCGTCGTCACGCCCCAGGTGCGCGGGCTGACAGGGCCGCCGCGCGTGCCATAGATGGCCTCGCCGTTCTTCGCCAGCCACTGGCCGACCTCGCGCAGTCGCGTGACGAACTCCGGCTGAATCTGGCCGTTCGCCATCGGCCCGACGTTCAGCAAAAAGTTGGCATTGTTGCCCGCCGCGCGCACGAGATAACGAATCAGGTCGCGCGTGCTTTTATAATTTCGATCCGTGATGTTGAAGCCCCACGAGTTGTTCATGGTTTCGCAGGTTTCAAGCGGCAACTGGCCGACCTCTTGCTCCTGGTTGAAGCCGGAGGTCTTCTGACCGGGCAAATCCTTTTCAAACATCTGAAAATCTTCGCCGGGATTGGGCCGCCGGTGATGGTTGCTGCCGACCAAGGCCGCCGGTTGCAAGTCGTGAATCAGCTTGTAGGTTTCATCCAGCCGCCAGTTCGCATCAGGGCGATCCCACCAGCCGTCAAACCAGATGCCGCCGACTTCGCCGTAATTCGTCAACAGCTCGCGCAACTGCGCATTCATGTAATCGATGTACTTCGAGAAATCGCCTTTATCCGGTCGCCCCGAATCGCGGCCCGTGCCGCCGCGCGGAAAGTAGTCGGGATGATGCCAGTCGAGTTGCGAATGGTAAAAGAAGAGCTTGATGCCCTGACGATGGCATTCATCAGCCAACATCTTCAACACGTCTTTCTTATATGGCGTGCGGTCGATGATGTCGTAGTTGGAAACTTTCGAGTCGAACATGGCGAAGCCGTCGTGATGCTTGCTGGTGATGGTGATGTATTTCATGCCGGCAGCTTTGGCAATCGCCACCCACTCTGCCGCATTGAAGTCGACCGGGTTAAATTCCGGCGGCAGCTTCTCGTAATCGTGAATGGGAATCTTGCGCTGGTTCATCACCCACTCGCCGTCGCCGAGCACGCTGTAGACGCCCCAGTGAATGAACAATCCGAACTTGGCATCCTGAAACCAGCGCCGCGCTTCGAGGTTGGCGGGCGCCGGCTGATAGGCGGACTGCGCCGTGGTGCGCGCCGGCAAGGCGCTGAGTGACAGAAAGAGCAATGCGAGCAGACCGAAAGTCAGGATTCTTTTTTGTAGCATATCTCACCTGAAGCGAAAAGTTATCGAAGCTTGTTACGATTGCCGGAGTCATCAGCCCCGTAGGAGCGTAATGTTTATAGTTAATGATGCAATTGATGCTTCAAGCTCCATTAGAGCGGTTTTCAATCGGATGTAGCGCAAGCGGTTAGCTTGCGCCCGATACTGCGCAAGCTAACCGCTTGCGCTACATGGCAAACGCATTTGAAAATTGCTCTAGGAGCGCAATGTAGACATTTCGCCCCTACGGGGCTTGAGTCCTCTTCAATGCCTGTAACTATAAACATTTCGTCCCTACGGGACTGGCCCAAGACTGAAGGCACGCTGTTGTTCCAGCAATCCTGACACGCTTCGATAAATACCCGTACCGTCTCCGGCACATCGACATCGTTGAGCGTTTAGCCCTGCGCTTCCTTGTGCATCGCCTGTCGCGTATGGCGCAGTGACAAGACCAGCAGCGCGGCGACGAAAACGGAGGCGGCCAGGTACCACATCCCCGAAATCTCAGAGCCGGTTTTATCCTTGAGATAGCCGACCACGTAGGGGCCGACGAAGCCGCCGAGATTGCCGAATGAATTGATCAAGCCAATGGCGACCGCCGCCGCCGACTCCGTAAGCAAGCGCGTCGGCAACGTCCAGAAGCTCGGCAGGTAGCCGTACAATCCGGCAGCCGCGATGCAGAACATGGCGATGGCGAGCGCGAAATGTTGCCGCACCGCAACGCTCGTGAGCAAGCCGACGGTCGCAATCAGCAGCGGCAAAGCGGTATGCCAGCGACGCTCTTTCGTGCGATCCGACGACCAGCCCATGATGAGCATCGCGGCGAGCGCCACGCAATAGGGAATCGCGGTGATCAGCGTGACGGTGAAATTCGGCAAGCCGGACTTTTGTTTCACAATCGTCGGCAGCCAGAAGGTGAAGCCGTAAAAAGAGGTCACCCCAAAGAAATAGACCAGCGCCAACAGGATCACATCGCGATGTTTGAAGGCGGCGAGGGCATGGTGCGAGCGCGCCGCTTTCTTCGCTTGCTTTTCGCTTTCCAGCTCGCGCTCGATCCACTGGCGTTCATCCTCAGGCAACCACTTCGCCTCGCGCGGCCAGTCGGTAAGATAAAATATCGTTGCAATACCGAAGAGGATGGCCGGCAAGCCTTCGAGGATGAAGACCCAGCGCCAGCCGCTCAAGTCGAGCCAATGGATGTGGTCGAGCAGCAAACCTGAAACCGGCGAGCCGATGATGCTGGTGATCGGCAGGGCGATCATAAACAAGGCGACGGCTTTGGCACGGTCTTCCTGGCGAAACCAGTGGCTCAGATAAACAATGACGCCTGGAAAGAATCCGGCTTCCGCTGCGCCCAATAGAAAGCGCGCCCAGTAAAATTGCGTCGCGTTGTGAATGAACCCTGTGAGGATTGACAGCAGGCCCCAGGAGATCATGATGCGTGCGATCCATTTGCGCGCGCTCCAGCGTTCGGCGATCAGGCTGCCGGGAATCTCCAGCAAAAAGTAGCCAATGAAGAAAATGCCTGCGCCAAACCCGTAGACCTCCTCCGAGAAGCCAAGTTCGCCGGCCATAGTCAGTTTGGCAAAGCCGACATTCACCCGATCAAGAAACGCAATGACGAACAGCATGAAGAGAAACGGCATGGTGCGGCGAAAGATGCGCCGCCGCGCTCGTTTTGCAACCTCGGTTGTTTGCGCCACCTCGTTCATCAATCAACCTTTTGCTATGGCAGATTGCGAATGCATGTAGGGGCGACCCTCTGTGGTCGCCCCGGCGTCCTTAATGTGCAACTGCGCAGTCTGGGGCGGGCAGGGACGCTCGCCCCTACATGACTGCTTAAACCGATCTAAATCTTCGGGTACTCCCACGGCGCGCGATAAGGCCGCTGCAACAGCTTGCTGGCTTCGGCATCACCCGCAATCAACTCTTTGTCGCCGTCCCAGTCGACGCTGCGACCGAGCTTGTAAGATAACATCCCCAGCAGCGCCATGTTGGTCGAGCGATGGCCGATCTCGATGTCGCACACGGATCGTTTGTTCGCCTTGATGCTCTGAAGAAAATCGGCCCATAGCTCGCGAATATTCTGTTCGTCTGGTTGATTGAGGCGCGCCGCTTCGTGCAACGGCGGCTTGTTTTTGTCCGCCGGATAGAACGTCCAGCCGTCCAGCCAGCCCATGTGAAACGTGCCTTCCGTGCCGTAAAAATAACAGCCGATGTTGGTCTTCTCTGCCTCATTCGCCGCATACAGACGATGCTCCCAGGTGGCGGTGAACGATTCAAACTCGAAGGTAGCAATCTGCGTATCGGGCGCATCGGTGTTGTCGCGCTTGATGAAGCGCCCGCCGGTCGAATAAACCTTGCGCGGGTATTTCTCTTCGGTCCACCAGAGGATCTGATCCATCCAGTGAATGCCCCAATCGCCAAGCTGGCCGTTGGCATAATCGAGATACTGGCGAAAGCCTTTCGGGTGCATCGTCTTGTTGAACGCACGGCGCGGCGCGGGGCCACACCACAACTCCCAATCCAGGCTCGGCGGCGGCTCGGAATCCGCAACCCGCTCGCCCGGCCCGCCGCCGTAATGCACGAAGGCACGCACCATGCCGATACGGCCCGCTTTGCCGGATTTCAAAAACTGCATGCCTGAGAGGTTATGCGGCGAGACGCGGCGATGCGTGCCGACCTGTACGATGCGCCCCGTGTCGCGCGCCGCCTTGACCATCGCCCGGCCTTCGTTGATCGTGTGGCTGATGGGCTTTTCGACGTAGACGTGCGCCCCTGCATGCACAGCAGCTATCATGATCAGCGGATGCCAATGATCGGGCGTCGCGACGATGACGATCTCCGGCTTTTCGGTTTGTAATAGCTCTCGGTAATCTCGATAACGTTTGGGGCGCTCGCCCGTGAGCCGTTCGACTTCTTCAGCGGCGGGATTGAGTTGATTGTGATCCACGTCGCAAAGCGCGACGACGCGCGACGAGCCGGCGCGCATGGCTTCGCGCAGAATGTTCATGCCCCACCAGCCGCTGCCGATGAGCGCCGTCCGATACCTGACATTGTCGATGCGGCGAAACGGCTTGATCGACAATGCCAGGCTGGCGGCAACCGATGATTTGATGAATCCCCTGCGGCTCCAACTCATAATGAGAAGTAGCGCAAGCTGTTAGCTTGCGCGAATCACGGCGCAAACTAACAGCTTGCGCTACTTCCAGTCGAAAAATCTCTAATCCGCGTAGCCGTTTGGATGTGCCTGCCGCCACTGCCAGGCGCTGCGGATGATGTCGGACAATTCAGGGTGCGCCGGCTGCCAGCCCAGCACCGCGCGCGCGCGGTCGGCTTTGGCGATCAGATGTGCAGGGTCGCCCGGGCGACGCGGCTCGATGCGCATAGCGATGTCGCGGCCCGTCACCTGGCGCGCCGCTTCGATGACTTCGAGCACCGAATAGCCTTTGCCGTTGCCGAGGTTGATGAACTCGGACTGCCCGCCGTCGCGCAGATGTTTCAACGCCAGCAGGTGCGCCGTCGCCAGGTCGGCAACGTGAATGTAATCGCGCACCGCCGTGCCGTCGCCGGTCGGATAATCGCCGCCGAATACCGAAACGTGAGGAATCTTACTTTCTGCCGCTGCCAGCACAAGCGGGATCAAATGCGGTTCGGGATCGTGGTTTTCGCCTAGGGTTGCAGTCGCGCCCGCCGCATTGAAGTAACGCAAGGCGACGAACTTCATCCCATAAGCACGGTCATAGCTTTCCAGCACGCGCTCGATGAAGAACTTCGACCAGCCGTAAGGATTGACGGGATGTTGCGGATGCTGCTCGTCGAGCGGCATATACTGCGGCTCGCCGTAGGTCGCGCAGGTCGACGAAAAAATGAACTGCCGCACGCCGGCTTCCTTGAGCGCGCCAAGCAGTTCGATGCCCTGCTCGACGTTGTTTTCGTAATAACGCGCCGGATGTTCGACCGATTCGCCGACGTAAGCCAAGGCCGCGAAGTGGACGCAGGCTTCGATGTGGTGCGCTTGTGTGATCTGCTTTACAAGCGCGCGGTCGCCGAGATTGCCTTCATAAAACACTGCCTCGGCAGGAACTGCCTGACGATAGCCGCGCGACAGGTTGTCGAGCACGACGACGGATTCCCCCTGTGCCCGCAGCAACTCGACCGTGACGCTGCCGATATAGCCCGCGCCGCCCGTGACTAAAACTGCCATGTCTATGTCTCACCCTTCAAAAGTGATAAGTGATGCGTGATGCGTGAGTGATAAGTGATGCGTGATGCGTGATGCGTGATGCGTGACCGGAGCTTTGTGCAAGGTGTAGATATTGGCGATGCATGATCAATCACTCGTCACGCATCACGTATCACGCATCACTTTCTTAATGGGCGGGTGGTCGCCGCTCGCGCTCTTCGCCGCTTTCGTGTTCAATCTCTTCAATCAGCCGGCCCTCGGCGCTCTGTTCTGCCGAGCGCATGGCTGACGTGCCGCGCCGGCCAAGGATGAGCATCACCATGCCGAAGATAAACATGACAATGCCCCACGACAGATTGATGTTGACGCCAAGCGAACGCGCGTACATCGCTTTGTCGCCGACCAGGCCGTAGATGACGAGCAGCGCGCCCAGTATAGAAAACATCAAGCCGATTGGCAGTCGTATGTCGAGTCCCATCTGAATCGCTCCTTACCAGAAGATAATGTTGAGCACGGCAACCAGCAGTAGCACGAAGATGCCGACGTTGAGCGGTCGCGCATAAAACGGCAGATGATGCTCTTTCGGCCTTTCCGTCAGCGAATAGACCAGCCCGACCAGTTCCTCTTCCTTGCGCGCTTTTGTAAAGAGGCTTACAAGAATGGTCACCAGGAAGCAGGCCGTCCAGGCATAGATCGCCGTCCAGAAATTCTGCGCCATCTCGCTCGGATAAACGTGCTTTATGGCGAGCCAGCCGCCCTTGATGCCAACCACCGCTAATTGATTGGGGCCAGCCAGCGGCAAGGTCAGGCCACGATGAATCGCCGCCGCCGTGATGCCCGATAGCAGGCCGGTGAACGCGCCGTGACCGGTCGCCCGCTTCCAGAACATGCCGAGCAGGAAGGTCGCAAACAACGGCGCGTTGACGAAAGCGAAGACCAGTTGCAGCATATCCATGATGTTGTTGAAGCGGCTGGCCACGTAAGCCGCGGCCACCGAGACGGCGATGCCGAAGACCGTCGCCATGCGGCCCATCCACAGGTAATGCTCATCGCTCGCGCCGCGCTTGATGTATGACTGGTAGATGTCGTAAGTCCACACCGTATTGAAGGCCGTGACGTTGCCGGCCATGCCCGACATGAAGCTCGCCATCAACGCCGTGAGCCCAATGCCGAGAATGCCTGATGGGAAGTAATGCGTCAGCATCAACGGAATCGCCAGGTCGTAGTTGTAGGTGCCGTCGGGTTTCATCGGCAGCTTGAAGCCGCTGGCGCCCGTCTGGTAAGTGAGCGCGATGGCGATGATGCCCGGCAGGATGACGAGGAACGGGAAGAACATCTTCGGGATGGCGGCAATCAGCGGCGTGCGCCGCGCCGATTCCATCGAGTTGGCCGCCATGGCGCGCTGCACGACCAGAAAGTCCGTGCACCAGTAGCCGAACGACAGCACAAACCCCAGGCCCATCGCCATGCCGAACCACTCGACGCCCATCGGATTGCTGTTGGGGCTGTCGAGATATTTCCACGAATGGCTCCACGCGCCTTCGCCGAATCCATGCTGCGTGGCGACAATCGTCAGGCGCTGCTGCAAGCCGCCCCAGCCGCCGACGTCTTTCAGGCCGATGTAGACGAGCGGCAGAAAGCCGAGGACAATGAGGAAAAATTGCAGCACCTCGTTATAGATGGCCGAAGTCAGGCCGCCCAGGAAGATGTAAATCAGCACGATGACCGCCGACATCAGCACGCTGAAATTGAAGTCCCAGCCGAGCAGGGTTTGCAGCAACAGGCCCATCGCATACATCGAGATGCCCGATGAGAAGATGGTCATCACGGCAAACGACATGGCGTTCAGCCCGCGCGTCTTTTCATCGAAGCGCAGCTTCAGGTATTCAGGTACAGAGCGCGCCCGCGAGCCGTAGAAAAAGGGCATCATGAAGACTCCGACAAAGACCATCGCCGGAATCGCTCCCACCCAGTAGAAGTGGCTCGTCATGATGCCGTACTTGGCGCCCGACGCGCCCATGCCGATGACTTCCTGCGCCCCCAGGTTGGCCGAGATGAAAGCCAGACCCGTAATCCACGCCGGAATCGACCGGCCCGCGAGAAAGAAATCCGTGCTCGTCTTCATATAGCGCTTCAGCATGACGCCGATGCCCAGTACGAAGACAAAGTAAACAAGCATGATGATCCCATCAATGGCTGCTAGTTTGCTCATGCGGCAGACCTCGATTTAAGATTTACAGACTGCTTGAGTGCTTTGTAATTTCAGGCGCACTCTCCAATTCAGCGTCCCTGAATGAAAACGTGCGCAAGGTTGATGCAAGCGAAAGTGCCACAGACGATAAGACAACGAGCGTCATGCTTATACTGTTTGGCCGTGCGACTTGTCAAACGATTCGCATACGATTCAGCAGGCGTGTCGCGCGATGGCGATGGCGGCATCGCTTTCGTGATAAGCGACCGCGCCGCGATAGCCAACGAAGCGTTCGCTCATCTCGCCAAGCCACGCCGGGCCGAGAACGAGCAGCGCCGTTGACAAGACTTCACAGGTTGAAGCCGACTGGCCGGCGACGGCGGCGGCGACGGCGCGATTGACCGGCACGCCTGCGCGCGGGTCAATGATGTGGCCATAGGTGCGCCCGTCCGTCGTGAACGCTTTGCCGTGAATGGCCGAAACCGACAGCGCTTCGTCGGCGAGGTCGAGGGTGATGAACCGGTCGTCGGTTTTGAACGGCTCGCTCAGTTGAATGCGCCAACACGGCTGACCGGGCGGTTTGCCGATCACCGCAGCGGAACTGGTGCCGCCGTGCAGCAAGGCGTTGCGGACGCCGTTTTCTTTTAGCGAGTCAATGGCGCGCTCGATGGCGTAACCTTTGCCGTAAGCGCCTAGATCAAGTTGCACGCCCGGTTGTTTGAAACGAATGGTGAACGCATCCTCGTCAAGCTCGACGTTCTGCATCCCCGTGAGCTGGCGCGCGGCTTCGAGTTCATCAAGCGCAGGGATCGCGCCGCTATCGCTGATGAATCGCCAAGCGCGCATCAGCGGGCCGATGGTGATGTCAAAAGCGCCGTCGGTCGCGCGGGTGAAGGCGGCGCAATGCTTGAGCAGATGAAACAGGCGCGGCTCGACGCGCACGGCTTCCTTGGCAGCGCGATTGTTGATCCAATTGATCTCGCTGTCGGCGCGATAAAAGCTCAACTGCGCTTCGAGCCGTTCGATCTCTGCAAGCGCTTCTTCGCCGGCAGCGCGCAAACGCACTTCATCCGCGCCATAGAGCAGCAACTCAAAGCGCGTCGCCATAGTGTGCGTCGAAAGCGTGACCATTGCCGGATCGTTCATGGGTTTCAACCGGATGGGGAATAAAAC
>JBBWZK010000430.1:0-2963 GCA_039648975.1 Blastocatellia bacterium | reverse complement strand
GCATGGAGATCGTGCATCGCATACCGGAAGCCGGCTCCGCCGACATCAAGCTCGGCGCGCAGTTGATCGTCCAGGAGAATCAGGCGGCGGTCTTCTTCCGCGACGGCAAGGCGCTCGATGTCTTCGGTCCCGGACGCCACACGCTGACGACGATGAATGTGCCTTTACTTACCAAACTGCTGTCGCTGCCGTTCGGCGGCACGTCGCCGTTTCAGGCTAGCGTATTGTTTGTCGCCAGGCATACATTTCAGGATTTGAAGTGGGGCACGAAAGAGCCGATCACTTTCCGCGATAGCGAATTGCGCTTTGTGCGGCTGCGGGCGTTCGGCAAATATAGCTTGCGCGTCGCCGACCCGCAGTTGTTCGTCGCCACGGTTGCCGGCACGCGCGGCATCGTGTCGACCGAATCGGTCGGCTCGTTCTTGCGAGATATGATTGTCCAGAAGCTCAACGACCTATTGGGCGAAAACCTGAAGACGATCTTCGACCTGCCGGCTTACTATGACGAACTGGCCGCCGGTCTGAAATCGCGCGTCGCCGAAGATTTCAGCAAGCAGGGGCTTGAGCTGGTTGATTTCATCATCTCGGCCATCACGCCGCCCGAAGAAGTCCAGAAGATGATCGACGAGCGTTCGAGCATGGGCGCGATTGGCGACATGAACGCTTACATGCAGTTCAAGGCGGCGCAGGCCATTCAGGACGCCGCCAAGCAGGAAGGCGGCGCGGCGGGGCAGGGTATGGGCTTCGGCCTAGGCATGGGCTATGGCCAGGTGATGGCGGGCGCCTTCGGCGGCCAGCAACAACATCCACAGCAGGGCGGCGGCGCAGCGCAGCCGCAAGGCATACCATGCGCGAAGTGCGGCACGCCAAACGCCGCCGGCACGAAGTTCTGCGCGAACTGCGGTGCGCCACAGCAAGCCCCGCAAGCGGCCACCGTCGAATGTCCTGCGTGTCACGGGCAGGTCGTCGCCGGCTCGAAGTTCTGCAACAACTGCGGCCAGTCCATGGTTCCGCAAGCCTGCAAGAACTGCCAGACGCCTGTGCCGCCGGGCTCGAAGTTTTGCGCCAGTTGCGGCACACCTGTTTCCTAATCGGAATCGTTCGTCAAATCGCTTTTTCTTCTCTCCAGAATTGGCTGATAACCAGGACGGCTTTGCGGGCCGTCCTTTCCTTTTATGTAAGGCGTATACGCTGCCGCAAGGTTCATCTGTGTTGATAAACACCTGAATTGTTTGTATAGTGCATCCCCCTGCGCAGTCGCGCAGGCCCATCACCGTGTAAGGAGAACCCGATATGCAAATGAGTCCGAATGGCTTGGAACTGCTTGAACAATGGGAAGGCTTCAAGACGACGGTGTACAAAGACTCGGCTGGCTTGCCGACTATCGGCGTCGGCCATCTGCTCACCAAGAGTGAACTCTCTTCAGGCAAAATCACCATCAATGGCGTTCCCGTAAAGTACGGCAACGGGCTGACCGCACAGCAGGTCACCGATCTGCTGGCTCAGGATGTACAGCCGGCTGCGGCAGCCGTCAATAACAATGTCAAAGTGCCGCTCACGCAGAATCAATTCGATGCGCTGGTGTCGTTCACCTTCAATGTCGGCGTCGGCGCTTTCACCAGCAGCACGCTGCTCAAGGTGCTCAATCAAAAGCAGTACGATCAGGTGCCGACGCAGTTGCTGCGCTGGACGCGCGCCGGCGGCCAGGTCGTACAGGGGCTGGTCAATCGCCGCAACAATGAGATCAAGCTATGGAACGGGCAGATCTAGCCGGGTCGCTTTAATGCCTGGCGACTGGCCACCGGCAAGAAAATGTTTTTGCATCGCCAGCGGCGCTCTTGTATCATAACCGCAGCGAAACTGCCCCGGCTATTTACTCAGTGGGACTGAGGAGATACCGCTTATGAGACTTGCAATCCGTTGGCTGGCTATTCTCGCGCTGCTGGCGACCACGCAGATGAGTATCGCCCGCACCAGCCATTCGCCAAATGTAAGCGCGGCTACAATCCAGTCAGAGCCCTCGCTGAAGGTGGTCAACGTCCGGCGAGACGGCAAACGCCTGCTCGTCAGCGGCGAAAGCTTCCAGATGGGCGCGGCGATCTTCGTCAACGGCGAGCGCCAGAAGACGCGCAACGATGAAGAGAATCCGACCTCTTTGCTGATCGCCAAAAAAGCGGGCAAGCACCTCCCGGCTAACGCGGTCATCACCGTTCAGGTCACCAACAGCGACGGACTGAAGTCTGATCCGTTCGCCTTCTTCACCGGCTTAACGCTGACGTTAGAGGATGCGGGCAAGCCGACGCACCTCAAAGTTGGCCAGCAGTTCCTGCTGTTGGTGAAGACCGATGATCGCTACGATGTCAGTGCCACGCTGGTGGATGAATCGATTGTGAAGAAAATTGCCGATGCGGGATTGCCTGACGGCGGGCAAGCCATCTACGAAGCGCAGCACGTGGGACAGACCGAATTATCAGTTGCCTACAATGCGAAATGCGCCAAACTGACGCCGCCTTGCCAGATTCTGACGAAAGGTTATCAATTCAAACTCATCGTCGAGTAGGCGGGTCTTGCGAATCGCCGGGTCGCTCGCGACCGGCTGCATTGCTGATTGCTGAACACCAACGCTGGCCGCAGAATCCATTCGGATGTGCGGCCAGTTTTCTTGCGCGTTGATTTGCGCGCGCCGCTTTGCTTTAGTAGTAATTGAAGATTCGCTTAATCGTTGTGCAAGCCAATAGGTGCGCAGCGTCTATTTGAAATAGATTCAAGCAATCAAAAACCGGCGTCGCCAGGTGCGGCGCGAAGGAGAACGAATGACTGCATCAAAGCCCGAAGTGAAGGTTCACGATAAACTCTATATCAATGGTCAATGGACGGAGCCGGCAGCCAGAGGCTTGCTCGACGTAATCAATTCAACGACCGAAGACGTGATGGGCCGCGTCCCCAAAGGCACACCCGCAGAT
>JBBWZK010000415.1:0-5342 GCA_039648975.1 Blastocatellia bacterium | reverse complement strand
GGAAAACACGGTAATCGGCGTTCTACTTAACTGATTCTCTTTCGCCGCGTCGCCCACTCGCCGCGTCCCCGCGTCTCTTTTGTTGATTTATGTGGTTCGCTACTTTTTCAGGAATCCTTCGACGCCGCGTTTGCAGTCTGCGGTCATGCGCGTGATGGCGTTCAGTTGCACGCCGGCTTCGAGCGCCGTCTCGAACGTCATGCCGTCCATGTGATAAAGCAGGTTCTTTGCCAGCATCACGGCGGATGCGCTCTTGGCGGCGAGTTGCGTGACTGCGGCTTCGACGCCCGCAGCGAATTCATCGTCAGGAAACGTGGCGTTAATCATGCCGATGCTTGCGGCTGTGGGCGCTGTGATGATCTTGCCCAGAGTGATCAACTCGAAAGCGCGCTTCTCTGAAACCGAGCGCCGCAGGATGGCCATCACCATCGCAGGGATAAAGCCGATGTTGACTTCAGGGTAGCCGAACTGCGCCGACTCGGCGGCAAACACCAGATCGCAGGCCGTCGCCAGGCCGCAGCCGCCGGCCAGCGCCCGCCCGCGTACCGCCGCGACAATCGGACGCGCGTGGCGGCGCATCTCGATGAAGAGTTCAGCCAGGTTGCGCGCATCAACGACGTTTTCCATGACGGTCGCCTCGCTGATGCGCTGCAATGCGGCAAGGTCTGCGCCGGAGCAGAAATCCTTGCCCGCGCCCGCCAGCAACACCACGCGCGCCGCTTCATCGCGCGCCGCTTCGTCGAGGGCGCGGCGGATTTCCGTGATGATTTCCGCATCAAGCGCGTTACGCTTGTCGGGCCGGTTGAGCGTGATGCGCGCGACGCCGTCGGCCACCGCGTAGAGAATCTTCTGATAATCACCCATAGCGTCCGTGTTTATGCGAAGGCTGGTGCGTCACGCGATGTCGCGTTCCTGCGCGAGGCGGCGCATGCGCAGGATCGTCGACGTATTCGGACGGCTCTTGCCGTTGAGCCAGCGGTCAACGGTCGAGCGATGCAGTCCGAGCGCGCGCCCAAGCTGTTCGCGGTTGTTGTTGAAAAGCGCCAGCAGTTTCGGCAGCAACTCCTTATAATCCTGATCCGAGACATCCGGTCGCGGTTCAAACTGCTCCCTTTGGGCGTCCGGGATCGGCGTTATGGCGTCAACGTTGGCTGAACTCGCAACGCCCTCATCCGGGTCGCCGGTCGGCTGCGGGATTGCGGGCGAAGCTGCCGACTGCACTGGCGACGGCGTTTCAGATGATGGCGCGGGCTGCGCCTGCGAATTCGCTTCGCCGGTTTGTCCGGCCTGCCCTTGCCGGTCTGTGCCGGTGGCTTGCGGCGTTTCAGATTGACGGTCGGGGCTTGCGGTCGGCGCATTGCCGGTCGGTTGATCAGAGGTTGCGGGTTGCGCGCCTGGCGCGTTTTGCTCGGCGCTCGGCGCTTGGGTTTGCTCGGTCTCCGGTTCGCGGGCAGTGGTGGCGGCGTCGCCTGGATTATGGCTCATGGTTTCCTCGAATGCTTAAAGATTACTCGACAAGCGCCACAACTCGATACATTCAGATTAGCAAACCGCGCGCGCGCGCGGCAAGCACTTGAATAGAATCGCGGCGCGACCGCTCAGGAAGTTTGACAGCGCCATCGCCTTGAAATAAAGTGGACGCGATTGGCCCGCAGGGGCGATACTCCCAGGCCTCTTTCATTCGAGGATGCAGCGTCGATGTTACCTTCTCTATCGCGCTACCGAATCATCAACAAGCTCGGCTCGGGCGGCATGGGCGAAGTCTATCTCGCCGAAGACACCCGCCTGCATCGCAAAGTGGCGCTCAAATTTTTGCCGACCCAATTCACCACTGACCCAGGGCGCGTGCAGCGTTTCGAGAAAGAAGCGCGCACCGCCTCGGCGCTCAATCATCCCAACATCCTCACCATACATGAAATCGGCGAAGTCGACGGCGTCAACTTCATCGCCACCGAATTCATTGAAGGCTTGACGCTGCGCGGGCGCATGAGCCTTGAGCGGTTGAGTTTGATTGACGCGCTTGACATCGCCATTCAGGTGGCGGCGGCGCTCCAGGCGGCGCACGCGGTCGGCGTCGTCCATCGCGACATCAAACCGGAAAACCTGATGTTAAGGCATGACGGCTACCTCAAGGTGCTTGACTTCGGTCTGGCGAAATTCATGGAGAGTCAGTCGTCCGTAGACGGTGCTTTATCGCCGGCGCAAATGCTCTTGCAGACCGAACCGGGGCTGGCCATGGGCACCATTCCATATATGTCGCCCGAACAGGCGCGCGGCTTGCCGGTCGATGCGCGCACAGACATTTGGAGTCTCGGCATCGTCCTCTTTGAAATGATCGCTGGTCGCGTGCCTTTCAAGGGCGAGACCAGAAACGATTGCATGGCGGCCATCTTGAAAACCGAGCCGCCGCCGGTCACCTTGTACGCGCCCGCCGCGCCCGCAGAGTTGCAGCGCATCATCAGCAAAGCGTTGATGAAAGCCTGCGATCAGCGCTACCAGACCGCCAGCGATTTGCTGCTTGATCTCAAGCGCTTGAAACGCGCACAGGAGTTGGCCGCCGACAAGCAGTCATTCGGCCCGTCTGGCGTTACCGAGCACACCACCGTGGCGCTCGACGCGCAGACGATGGTGGTCGAAAATACCACCGCGCAGGAAGCCGGCGCGTTAACCAAACCGCAAACCCGCACATGGCAAACCCGTATCTTCGCCGCACGCTGGTTGTGGCTTGCTGTCATCTTCACTACATTGCTCATTCTGGCGTGGGTCTGGTATGCGGCGCGACCGCGCACTGAACCCGAAGCGAATCTGCTGGCGACGCTGGCGACCACTCAGCTTGTCAGTTGGAAAAGCGATCTCGGCGAAGACAACTCGAACTGGGCGCGCTTTTCACCCGATGGAAAACTGATTGCCTTCTCATCAACCAAAAGCGGCAGCAGCGGCATCTGGATAAAGCAATTGAGCGGCGGCGAAGCCATTACCAGCAAGCGCGACAGGTGGACGGATTACAGTCCGCTCTGGTCGCCGGACGGCCAGCAAATCGCTTTTCTTTCTGATCGCGGCGAGCAGAGCGGCATCTGGACGATGCCGACGCTCGGCGGCATGCCGATGCAGCTTAAGTCACTCGGCGGTCGCAGTCAGGGCCTCGTCGCATGGTCGAAAGACGGCAAGACGATCTACTTCGAACTGAATCAGAATCTCTACGCGCTCAATGTCGCATCGCAGCAGAGCGCCGCCTTGACCAACTTCGCCGCGTCGGGTTTCGGATTGCGCGAATTCAATCTTTCGCCGGACGGCGAGCGCGTCGCTTATGTGGATAAGCAAGACCAACAAAAGGACATCTGGGTGATGCCGATTCGCGGCGGTCAGCCTGTGCGCGTCACGAATGACCGCGACGAAGACAATGCGCCGTTCTGGCATCCTGATGGCAAGCGCATCATCTACAGCGCGATGCGCAATGGCGTCAGGCAAATCTGCGTGGCCTATCTCGACGGCAGCCCGCCCCTGCAGATCACCTCCGGCGACAACAATCATGAGGTGCTGGACGTTTCGCCGGACGGCCAAAAGATTCTCTACGCGACGGCCAGAGACGAATCCGATATCTGGGGCGTGAAATTGGAAAGCGGCAAAGAGTTTCAACTGACTTCCGACATCGGCGTTGAGTTGTGGCCGGAGGTTGCGCCCGATAGCGCCACCGTCGCCTATCAGGCATCGCGCGCCACGAGCGTCGGCGTCAAGCTGTTCAACTGTTTAATCCTGACGCAGCCGGCAAGCCTTGACGGCCAGCCCTTGCAATTGTCCACCGATGGCCTGGAGCCGCGCTGGTCGCCCGATGGCAGTCAACTGGCTTTTCTGCGTGTCGACAAGAGCTCGATCAATCTCTGGACGGTGCGCGCGACGGGCGGTGAGGCCAAACCGTTGACGAGCAGCGGCATCGTTTTCGGTGGCTTCTCGCTGCTGCCTTACAATCGCTTTCAGACGCAGGATTATCAATGGTCGCCGGACAGTCGCCTGCTGGTTTATTGCGCACGCCAATCTGACACAGCCAACGTCTGGCAGGTTGCCGCCGATGGGTCGAGTGAAATGGCGCTCTCAAATAATGCCGACCCGGCGTTGCTTTTTTTCAACCCGGCCTGGTCGCCTGATGGGCAACGTCTGGCGTGGCTCGCCCTCGATGCGAAAAAAAATAGTTGGAGCGTCTGGTTGCGCGATGCCGTAAAGTCTGCGCCGATCTTTCAGGCGAATTCCGTCTTGCGCCTGGTTGGCTGGTCGGCCAGCGGACAGGAGTTGATCATCAAATCAATCGACGGCGCAAACGACACGTCGTTGACGCCGAGCGCGGTCAACTTATTCGCCTTGCCGTTGACCGGCCAGCCGCCGCGTCCAATCGCTCAACTTAAAACGACATTCGTCCACAACATTCACCTGTCGCCGGATAGAAAAGAGATCGCCTTTGCGACGCGCCAGGACGGCGAGAGCAGCCTGCAAGTCATTCCGGCCAGCGGCGGCAACGCCAGAAAAATCATCAGCAGCAATGACGCACGCGTTTACTTCTCCACCCTCACATGGTCGCCCGACAGCAAAACCTTGTATTACAGCAAACAGGCGAACTGGAGAGTGATTTCCATGATTGACCACTTCAAATAGTAAGGAGATCGCAAAATGGCTACGACGAAAAAAAGACCATCCCCACCTTCCCCGAAAGGCTCGCAAACTAGAACCGTCGATTATCTCAAGCCCTATGCGCGCTTGCGAACGGTGCTCGATGCCCTGGACATCGCTGTCCTGCGTCACTATTGGGACGGGGAGACGGCGGCAGATAAAAATCGCCGCGCCGCAGAACTTGAAGGTCTGATCAGGCCGGTCATCGACCAACTCAGAAAAAAGGGAATTGCAGAAGAATGTCCCGCAGGGCTCAACAACTGCGGCGGCTGCTGTGTGCCCTACCGATGCCCTCGCATAGAATGAAGCCGAGCGCAGTTTCCCAGGCAGCGTCTTGCGGCTTGCTGCCTAAAACTTGCCAAGCAGAATCAGCACGCCGATGACGATGAAGGCGACGGCGGCAGCGCGCTTGATCCATTCGAGCGGAATATATTGACTGAGCACCGCACCGACGACGACGCCGAGCGCCGAGACGCACGTCAGGGCCACCGATGCGCCAATGAATACGGCGAGCGGCTTCTTGGTTTGCGCCGCCATGGTCATCGCGGCGAGCTGCGTCTTGTCGCCCATCTCCGCCAGAAAAATCATGCCGAACGTCGTTAAGATGACTTTCCAGTCCATGCGTTCTACCCTCCAAAGAATAGCCACAGAGGCACCGACCATGTAGCGCAATTCGGGTAGAT
>JBBWZK010000411.1:0-8337 GCA_039648975.1 Blastocatellia bacterium | reverse complement strand
CCTAACGGAGCTTGAAGTTTTATCGGCAATGGTGGCTATAAACATTTCGTCCCTAACGGGACTTCTCAGAATGACTCTTTAGACTCTTTAGACTCTCCAGACTTATTTATCGTTTGCGAATCTCGATGATGACTAGCCCGTGCGGAGTCTCCCGAATCGTAAAACTGATGCGGTCGCCCGGCGTGATCTCGTCCAGCAGCGCCGGGCTTTGCACTTCAAACGGCATGCTCATCGCCGGCATCAAGTCCTGTATGTCTTCGTGATTGATCTGCACAGTCGTGCGCTGTCCGCCGACGGATTCGACGACGCCAACGCCGTGATAGATTTTTGCCGCGTTCGCCGGCTGCGCTTTTTGTAATGAATCTTTCTTTGAGGGTTGCGAGTCGGCAGCCGGCGCATTCGCCGCCATTGATTTGAGGCCCTGCAAATCGGCGACAATCTCGGCAGGCTGCCAGCCGTTGCCGTGATAGAGCTTCACGAGTTTGCCGTCAGGCGCAATCACCGCCGTGCGCAACGAATGGACGATCTGCCCGCCTTCCGGCCAGTACTGCAAGCCGAACCAGGTGGCGATTTTCTTCACTTCATCCGCCTTGCCGGTCGCGAATTCCCAGTGATTGAAGGTTGCCGCGCCGCTCGCGCCTGTATATTTCGCGCCGTATTCGCGCAGCACGTTCGGCGTGTCGTATTCGGGGTCAACGCTGATGCTCAACAGGTGCGCCTGATTAATGAGCGCCGCATCGTTCTTCATCACTTTGATAATCTCGGCAAAGTGGTTGGTCACAAGCGGGCAGTAATCCGGCAGCGGACAGCGCGTATAGATGAAGGTGACGACGAGCGCGCGACCGTGATAATCGTGAAGTGCGATGCGCTTGCCGTCTTGATTGGTCAGCGTAAAATCGGGCACTGCCGCGCCCGGCTGCGGCTCAACTGAACTGGCCGGGGCTGCGCCGCTGTCGGTCGCGTCCTGCAGAATGACGACCTCTTCAAGCCACGAGCGCAGGCCGTCAACCACGAGCGTCGCCTGTAGGCGGTTGCCCGGCTGCGCCTGATCGAGCACCCAACGGTCTTTGGGCTTGAACGGCATGGTCATAGCTTCCATGTAGCCGGGAATCTCTTGATGCGCGATGGTGACGGTCTCGCCGCGTTGATCAACGCTGACGACGTTGCCTTTTAATTCGTAGCGCTGCGCGTTACCGCTGGCGCGCGGGCGGCAACTGGCAAGCAGAGCGGCGAAGACCACGAGCGCAATGATGGCGATAAAATGAACACGAAGAATGGAATGGTGATTCATAAGCTTCGATATACCCTTCTGTATCAATGCGCCGCGCCAGACAACTCATGATTATACATAACCCATGATCGCGTAGATCCCCGATAGCGAGGCAAGCGGGAATTGCTCGGACTGACAGCACCACGGGCACGCTTGATTTATATCCTGGCTATAACGACCGGCTTGCAGCAGACCGGGATGCGCAATGAGGCTGCGCCCAACGGCTTCTGCCGCTTCTGCAAAATCCGGCAGTTGGTCTGCTTTCCTGTACTCTCGCCACACTTCCTTCATCGTCGCCCGATCAACTACGGCAGAAAGCAAGTGAAAACGGTCAACATATTTTGGCTCAACCGGCTCGCCCTTCGTTATGGGATCGATGACCGATAGCAACATGGCCGAAAGGTCTTCGGCGTCGACTACACGGCAGGCGATGTCGTCAATGGCGAAGTCGGTCAATCGTCGGAGTAACGTTCTTGTGGTTGGCGTAAACACATCGATGCGCGTGGCGTGCTCTTCATCAATCAGCATAATCAGAATTCTGCCGCCGCCGCGAGTTGGGTGAAAATGTCTGATCAGGAAATCTCGACTCAGCGAAGGCCGCAGACTCGCCAGGTCTTCGACGACCACATCGATGTCGTTGAGACGCTGCTTTTTTATTCGCCTGCCATTTGCCAGCAAATGCCAGTTCATCGCCAGGCTGCCGGTGATCATGACGGGCGCTTCAAGATGTCGCGCCAGTTTGCCAAGCGAGCCATGACATTTGCTGATCTCTTCGCCCGCAAGCAGTACCTTTTCAAGAAAGCTGGCGCGCTTTACCAAAGACATGTCGCCCCCTTTGTTGTGTCGCTGTAGCCAGCACGACATACGACACTAGCCGGTTGGCGGCGCAAAGAGCAACCGCCGCTTGCTACCGGTCGATAGCAGCAAGCGGCGGTTAGAAATCGCTTGAATGATTTCAGCGGCGCGCGGCTTATCTTGTCCGGCGCGCGTGGCGCGCTTTGCCTGGCGCAGGCTTCTTTTTGGCGACTTTCGATTGGCTCGTGAGCGGCTCCGTCTGGCCTGCGGCGAGCGCATTGCCGTTTGTCAGATCGCTCACGTTCACGGCAAACATCTCGTTGGCGTTGGCGCGGTCGAGCATCTGCTTGAGCGTCGCGTCGTCGAGCCGTGCGGCATCGACGCCGGAGCTTTGCAGTTCGGCGCGCAGGTTTTCGACCGTGTTCGTATTGCGGGCGTAAACGTCCGGGTAGATGCGCAGCACGCCACCTTCGATCACTTGCGTGTCGTAGTTGATGTCTACAGGCAAAGGCGGATTGAGTTTGCCAACCAGCCGGTCGGTGTCGGTTTTGCTCTGCTCGATCTGCTGGCGCGACACAGGCCAACCACGCGCCGCCATGATCTTTTCGGTTAAATCATAAAGGTCGCTTTGCAGCATGCGAACGCAGCCGTGCGAAACCAGATGCCCCAGGTCGCCGGGCTTCGCCGCCTGATGAATCAGGTAAGCATCGCCGAGCGGGATTTTCACTTTGCCGAGCGGATTGCGCGGGTCGTCTGCATCGATGTGCTCGCCGGGCTGCACATCCTTGTGCGACTGTTCGACCCAATCGGCATCGGGCGGCACCCATTCGGGATTCCAGATGATTTGCGTGGCGCGGCGCAGGCCGATGGCAAGCGGAAACTCTTTGCGACCGACGCCGATCTCGTAGGTCTTCACTTCTTTGCCGTTCTGCCACAGGGTCAAACGAAAGGCCGGCACATCAACCGTGATTTTGATGTCCGGCTGATTCTCGACGAGCGCGGCGGTGGCAATCTTGCCGCCGGTGTATTTATCTTCGCGCTCGGATTCATCACCGTGCGCGGCATCTTGCGCCAGGGTTTCGGCGATTGGCGCGGCGGTTTCCGATGCAAGCGAGATAGGCTTCGTCTCTTTCTTCGAGCCGTCGGCGTAAACCACTTCAGCCCACACGTTGCCGGCAAAATCGGGCACCATTTTGATCTGTGTAGTAAACCTTCCATTCGCGCTATCCGCCGGCGTCGCATTTTTCTTTAGCACGACGACGCGGTCGCCGGCATCAACCGGGCGATAGAGAATGCGCGCGGACTGCGCACCGGGCGCTGTGATATTGAGCGTTGTCGTGCCGCTGCCGGCAATCAGCCAGTCGCTCTCGCCCTGCTTCACAAGCGCCGCTTCAATCACCGGCTCCTGTTTGTTCGTTGATTGCGCTGTCTGGTTCGAGTTGCTCGTCACTGGCGCGCAGGCTTGCAGCAGCAGCGCGGCCATCAACATAGCGATGAAGGCGATGAGTTTATTAGATGAGCAAACCATTAGTCGTCCTCCTGATGTCCATCGAGACACAAACCCTGATAATCGAGTACAACTTGAATGCCAAGCAGCCGCGCGGCCCTATTACCTTTGAATTCACATCATTCACCGCTTGCGCCGGTCTCGAACGCACCGCATTCATACGCGCACGTTTGCAAAGCGGACAGCCGCAAGCGATCAACAGGCGAGGCATTCGGTGCGTCGCTTTATCGAAGATGGCGACGGCGTAGAGCCTTGAGGACTTCGATTAGATGATGCGTCGTCTGCTACAATTCATTTCCCAACCATCTCGCTTGACCAACAGGAGACGCCGATGGCTGAAGAGCAGGCGACTGAGATTACCGCGACTGAGATTACCGCGACAGCGCGCAAGCGTAACGCACAGCTCATCAAGCGTTGCCATGACCAGGTGATTGAACTGGAGCCGCGTTACCTCGTGCAGATGTCGCACCTGACGACACCCGCGACGGTGTGGAAGTACATCGAAGGCGCAGTCACCAGATCGCAGGCCAATCTCGTGATGCTCGATCTCGAAGATTCGATACCACGCAACAACCTTGAGCTTCTCGAACGCGGACGCGCCAACGTCATTCGCGCCTTCAATGAATTGGATTGGGGTGCGCGCCTGCGCTTCTTTCGCCCGCGCGGCATCGAGCTTGATCCGGCGCACGAAGACATCGCCGTCATCATCGAGCACGCCGGCGCGAACCTCGACGGCCTGATCTATCCGAAGATCGAAGACGCCGACGAAGTGCGCTCGATTGACGAGACGCTCACCGCGCTTGAGCAGCAGTTCAATCTGCCGGCGGGCCGCATACGCATCGAAGCGTTGATCGAATCGGCGCGCGCCGAAGAAAACGTCTTCGCCATTGCACAGGCATCGCCGCGCCTGGTCGGCCTGGTGCTCGGCACTTATGATTACTGGGCGAGCCTCGGACTGCGCGCGTCGAGTTACCGCTACGATCATCCGATCATCGATCAAGTGCGCGGGCGTATCGTGAAGGCGGCGGCAGCCGCAGGCATTCCGGCGATTGCCGAGATGACGACGAACTATCCGACGCGCGACAAGAGCGAAACCGAACGCCGCGCCGCCATCGAAGAGTTTCGCCGTGACGCGCTGTATGCGCGCGAGTTCGGCTTCGCCGGCAAGTGGACGGGCATCCCTGAGCAGACCTTGATGGCGGTCGAGATTTTCCAGATACCCGACGACGAAATCAATCGCGCCATAGAAGAAGCCCGGTTGTTTTTAGCAGCCGAAGCGCAGGGACGCGGCGCTGTGATGATTGACGGCAAGATGGCCGACCGCGCCACCGACCGTGTGAATCGCAACACGCTGAAGATGGCTTACGCGCTCTCGCGCATTGATGAAGCGATGGCGCGCGAGTTGCGGTTGATTTGAAAGCAAAGGGGACCTATGAGCCAAGAGCAAAAGCCGCCGCGCGTCATCGAGCCGCAGTATGGGCGCAAGCTCGATGATTTCAAGGTTGGTGAGGTTTATTACCATCCATGGGAAGTGACGATTGACGAGGGGCTGATGGCGATGTTTGCGGCGTCGTTCATCGATGCCAATCCGCTTTATTCAAGCCGTCGCTTTGCGCGCGACCTCGGCTTTCGTGATCGCGTCGTACACCCTCTGCTGCTTCTGAACCTGGCGCTCAGTTTCACGGTGCATGATGTGTCCGAGCAAGCCATCGCGCATCTTGCTTATCTGGATTTGAAATTCCCGCACGCCGCGCATTCTGGCGATACGCTGTGTGCGTCAACCGAAGTGCTCGGCGTGCGCCTCTCGGAATCGCGCACGGATCGCGGCGTCGTTCACGTCCGCACGACAGCCATCAATCAAGACGGCGTGCCGCTGGTTTACTTCGAGCGCAAGGCGCTGGTTCCCGCAGGCACGCTCGCAGGCCGCGCCCATCCGCCGCTCAGTAATCTTTCTAACTATGTATCGCGCACGAGCGGCGCGCTCGTGCAGCCGCTTCACGCGATGAAAGAGCCGCTGCCGCAAGAGCTGGCGTTGCAGATTCGTGTGCCGCGATGGGCGGGCCGACCGCTCGGCTTGTTTGAAGACTTTCACGCGGGCGACGTGATCGTGCATAGCGCAGGTCATACGGTGGGTGAAAGCGAGCACATGCAAATGGCCGTGCTGACGCGCAACAGCCACCCGCTGCATGTCGATGAAGTCTATTCGCGCGACCGTAGCTTTGCGCGAACCCGCGTCGTCGAAGGCGGCCTGGTCTTCGCGTGGGCGGCGACATTGGCGAGCCGCGACACGACGGCAAACGCGCTGTGGGAACTCGGCTATGATCGGGGCAGCCATGCCAATCCTGTGATGGGCGGCGACACGCTTTATGCGGCCTCGCAGGTCTTAGAAACGCGCGACCACAACGAACGCGCCGGCATCGTCAAGTTTCATCTGGTTGGCGTGAAGAACCAGCGGCCCGCCGCGCTCATCAATCAAGGCAGAGATTTATTTATCGACCAGTTTGAGCAGAAAGTCTTCGAGATCGAACGCACCGTCTTGTTGCCGAAACGCGCGTCTTTGAGTTAAAGAAATAATTCGCTTAACACGGCATTGGTGGGATGATAAGCGCAGCGCTTCGGCGGCTCCGGCGCATGGGGTTGTTAAACACGGTTTACAGAAACAGGCGCTCTTTCTTCCTTCAAACCTGAAGGTTGTGAGATTACTTTGTCAGTATATCTTTTCTGCACCTCGACAGCCTTTGCAGCTATCTCCTCAAAATCGTTCCCCCATTCTGTTTCTATTTCGCGCCTGATTCTTCGCGTTTCTTCGACTATAGGGTCTTCCCACATTCTACACCTCCATTAATTCTTCCGGCGTACAGATGACTGGCGTATGAATAGTCAGAGCCTGGTTGATTTCTGCGAGTATCTTTCGCACTCGGGCGCTCGCAATATGCTTACAGTTCCAGGAAAGCAAATAATCCGTTCTATGCCATACGGCTATGGCAAGATGAAATGCGTCTATCCTTGCTTTGTCAGGCAGATCAATTGCCTCAAAGTACCTTTCGGCCAGGTTTCGGATTTCGTCGTTTACCTCCAGAATGGTGAATCCCGTGAGGGCAACCATTCGCTTCTGAGAAGCCGCTTCGTCTCCTCTGGAAGCTTCTTCAATTACAAAAGGAGAGATGAAACAATCAACCTGCGGCCTGAGACTATCCCACCATTCGAGGGTGATCTGTTGATGGCCTGCGACAATCAAGTCTCGGCTTGGCCTCGCTGTGAGATAACTGACAATGCTCGTTTCGATGTATACTGTCGGCTTCACCAAAACAGTATATCAAAGGTAGAGCTTTCAAGAGTTAGGTTCTTGCCGATTTCCGCGACGCCGGAACTGCAAGCGTCTAATGCTCGACATCGCCGTGCATGATTGTAGAGAACGCGTGCCTGCTGTTGTTTAACCGCTGTTTAGAGGCGGCCTGTGACCGCCTCTAAACAAAAGCCTAAGGCCACGCGAAAGCCGCTCTATTTATTCGCCACCTCGCCGCTGAGGAACTTCATCACGGCGGCGTTGAACTCAGCCGCCTTTTCGAGTTGTGGCACATGGCCGCATTTTTCAAAGACCACCAGTTCAGAGCCGCCGATCTCTTTCTTGAAGCGCTCGGCCATCCACATTGGCGTCAGTTGATCTTCTCTGCCCCAGGTGATCAGCGTCGGTTGCTTGATGCCGCCGAGTCGCCCGTCCAGCACGTCTTCGCCGCGCGCAATCGAATCAATGAATCGCTGCACGGTGTAGCCGTCGTTCGCCAGAACGCGCCGGGTCAACAGCATGTCAGCCGCCGCGTCGCTGGTGAACTGTTTGTTATAGAAGACCAGCGCGAGAATGGCCTTTGCCTGCTCGCGCGTCGACGCGTTCAGCGCGCTCAAGGTGCGCGGGTCGGTGTCTTTTGGCAGCGAGAAGCCTGCCGCATCGACCAGCACCAGACGCTCGACTTTCTCAGGGTGCGCCAGCGCGTAAGCCGCTGCCGTAAAGCCGCCGAGCGAATTGCCGACGAGCGAGGCGCGCTCGACACCCAGTTGCTTCATGAAGCCATCGAGGAAATCGACCAGCGTCGCGATTCGGTAATTGAGCATCGGCTTGTCCGAACGCCCGAAGCCGATTTGATCGGGAGCGATGACGCGGAACTTCGCGGCCAGCGGCGCAACCGTCTGCGCCCAGCTCGAATTGTCAGCCCCCAGCCCGTGCAGCAGAATCACTACAGGGCCGCTGCCGGCTTCCAGATAATGAATCTTCGCGCCGAAAACCGTCGCCGTCTTGTCGGTAGCAGCGGCTTGCGCAGTCGCCTGCGCCAACGTTGTAATCGAGGCGACTAACAACAACAGCGCGGCAAAAAGCGCTTGCCGTATCTGAGGTCGTAGAGAGCGTGGAGAGAGTTTTAGCATATTATCACCTTTGGTAGTTTCTGATTCCTGGTTCCTGGTTTTAGCTTGCTGGCTAGCTGGCAGGGAACAAACCAGGAATCAGAAACCAGAAACTAATCAGTGCCAGACTTTTTCAATCGGCTCGTTTGCCCGGCAACTTGGACAGTCTTCGGGCGAATGGAATTGCGTGTCGACGTTGAGCAGTGAGTAATAGGGAATGCCGCCTGTGTCGATGTGCGCGTCTTTGAAATGCACGAGTGAGCCGATGGCGACGACTTCCGCGCCGGCTTCCTGAATCAACTTCACCATCTCAGCGACGACGCGGCCCGAACGCACGATGTCATCGACGAGGATGCACTTCATGCCG
>JBBWZK010000374.1:0-3768 GCA_039648975.1 Blastocatellia bacterium | reverse complement strand
CTTCTTCGTGCGCCTTCGTGGGCTAGGGCGTCACCTGGAAGTCCGATCCGGCGGCTGAATCCGCCGCCAGCAACAGGCCCGTCCCCTGCGCGCCGATGAGAATTTGCGCGATGGCTTGCGTCGAGGTGGATGTCGTGCCAACCACATTAAACCCGACTGCCGCATTCACCTTGGCAAGCGAGAGCCGAATGATAATCTGATTGCCGCTAATCTGGCCCGCATCGACCGCGCCGAGATCCGTCTGATTGCGAATATTGTTTTGCAGAACGATGGTCCCGTAGGAGAACGTCTGCGTGCCGGCCCCGTCTATGGCAGTCGACACATAGAGCGTCGTGGTTGGCGCATTCGGATCGCCCGGCAGTTTGAAATCCGACTCCTGTAGCCATTCCATGTTGGTCGTCGTCGTCGACAGATCGGCCAGTGTCAAGGTGTAGACGATCTGCTGATTCGCCGCATCATAGCTGTACTGCGCCGACAGTATGTCCTGCGCGCCGGTGCCGAATTCATCATCTACCACATCGACGATCTGCGGGCCTGTGCCGCTTGGAAACAGGTTTGCCGGATGTGCCACCGCCGACAACCCCAGAACGGCGCGCACCGCATTGTGCGCGTCGACGTAGCCCGCGCCAACCACCTTCTCCTCATAAGGCATGGGCGTCGCCGTCTGGCGCAGGATCGTCACGACCTCATCGGGCGTCAGCGTCGGTTTGGCTTCGAGCAGCAGGGCAACGACGCCGGAAACCTGCGGGCAGGAAAAGCTGGTGCCTTGCGAGGTCGTGTAATACGGCAGATAGGCCGGCGGGATGGTCGTCAGGTCGTTGCCCAGCAGGGGAACCGTGCCGATGGTGTTGACCAGGCCCGCGCCATGCGAACGGACGCTCTTGATGTCGACGCCTGAGCCGGTGATGTCTGGCCGCAGGTTGGGCGGCGCATTCGGGTTCGCAGGCATGCCTGCAACATCAGGATTGCTGCCGTTATCGACCCCGCGAGAACTGAAATCCGCAGGCGTTCCCAGTCCCTGCTTCTCGCCGGCGGCGACCGAAATCGTCCAGGCCATCGTCGAATAAGGGTTGATGGCGTCGACGGCGGTTCCGGCATTGCCTGCGGCGAAGACGACAACAATATTGAGGTCGTGTGCGGTGCGCGTCGCGACATTGATAGGATTGGCCGGATCAAGCTCGGTGTCGGCAAGCGAGCCGCCCCACGAATTGTTAATCACGCGGATGTTGTAGTCCCACTGATGCACCAGCAGATAATCGTAAGCGCCGATGATGGCAACCAGCGGCAATCCCAGATCGGTGCCGGAGTTGACGCCGACCAGCCGCGCGCCGCGCGCAACGCCGCCGTAGAAGCCGCCCGAATTCGTGCCGAGCCCGGCGGCGACGCCCGCCCCGAACGAGCCGTGCCCGGACTCCATGTCAGAAAAGGGCACGTTTTCAACATAGATCGGCGGCACGAAGCCTGTGTCGGCGATCATGTCTGAAATCGACACGCCAACGCCGAGCACCAGTCCCGCGTCGGAGACGACCCCTTGAGCGAGCGGCTGAATGACGTTCTGGGCGACCTTCGTGCCTAGCGGCAGGTCTGCGCTCGTCGCATCGATTCCCGTATCCACATAGCCGATGCCGACGTTGCGCCCTGAGATGGGAAAACCCGGATTGCCGGTGTTATGCGCTTTGATTTCCTGGTCAGCGGTCATCGCGTTGACGCCGATAAACGGGCGCGCGGCGTTGGTCAAGGGCTTCATCAAGCGATTGGCCCAGATCGAGCGCACGCCTGCACGGGTTTTCAGGGCCGCGAGCTGCACGGCATTCATATCGGCAATCACCATCGGCAGTCGCCGGCAAGCGAAGCCTTTGGTGATGCCGATGTTTTTTAGTTGATTGAAATCGGTCGCCCCTGGCGTGTGATCGTAGGTAATAACCACAGGCGTCCTGGCATTCAGGTGCGTGTTGAAATAGGTGATCAGCTTGGGATCAACTTTGGCCTGAACCTGCCCAGGCAGTTGGCCGGTTGTCGCATTTGCGCCAGGCATCAGGCAGGCTGAGGTGATAACTAAGATCAGAATATACATCGTCGCCCGTTTCATAGACCCTCCTTACATATACAGCTTCTTCGAGATGCACACCGGCCACACAGGGCAAGCCTTGCAGGCTACGCCCTCTGCGGGTCGGAGCACGAACACCGCCGCTGGTATTTCTCGCTAGTGGCAGAATAATTAGAGAGGCTTGAAAAAAGCTTGAATCTTTCTAACAGGGTGAAAAAAGCGTAGCGGTTCAGCGGCAACACAGAATGAATTTCCAGCCGCATTTTCTGTGAGCTTTCTTACCTGATGTCAGGCGCCGCCTTTTTCTACAGCGAAGCCTTTCATCTGCCAGTCCTGCGTGAAATTGTTCGGCAGATTGAGCAGCTTGATCTTCTTGAATCCCAGTTCATGCAAGGCTTGATAGGCGGGGCGGATGTTTGGGCAATCCCCCATCGGGCAACAGCCGCAATAGAAAACCACTTCCCTCGTGCGCGGCATGTCCTGCACCGTCTTCTTCAGCGTCTCCAGACCTTCCGGCGTGCCTGCCATACCGGCATACTTTGAGCCGGGGATATGTCCGAGCCTGTACAAGTGAATAACCCCAATCTGCAAGACGAGGGGCTTCTCGTCGCTGGAGAGTAATCGAACCAGGTCTGCCGGCTGTATCAACTCGTCAGTCTTCCAGGGATCGTCGCCCGCTGTCTCGCCGCCATGATGATGATGCGCTGCGGGTGTGGTCATGGTCATTATCCATCGCGAGCTTGTCTCGCTGCCAACTTCCGATAGGCCCGTTTGCCCATAGACAACAAGCTGGCGAGCGAAACCGATAACGCTCAAGACGGCGAAGCAGAGAAACACTCGATGGTTGCGAATCTGGCGGCGCATGTTCATCCTCCTGTGAGTTTTAATCAACAAAATCAGCATATAATCTCGCCCGCATGGTCTGCAAACTCCGCGAGACGGACATCGTGATTGAAGGATGACCTCAACGTCTCGCCAGGGCTGACCTTATGTTATGATGGCGAAGAGATGACCACGACGCACAAAGTAACCATCGAAGACTTGTATAGCGTTCGCGGCAAGGCTGAGATCGTCAATGGAGAGATTGTAGAAATGCCGCCCACTGGATACCTGCCCGGCTTTGCCGCATCCCGGATTCTTTTCAGCTTAATCACCCTGGAGCAAACGACCGGCAGCGGTCATGCCATCGGCGATAATGTCGGCTTCAGAGTCAATCTGCCGAACCGCGAATCATTCAGCCCCGACGCCGCATGGTATGTGGGCGAGCCTACAGGCATGAAGTTTCTGGAAGGCGCGCCGGTCTTCGCCATCGAGGTGCGAAGCGAAAACGACTATGGGCCGCAGGCCGAGCGCGCAATGGCAGAAAAGCGCCGCGATTACTTCGCTGTCGGCGCGTTATGCGTATGGGACGTGGATATGCAAAGCCCTGACGTGATTAAAGCCTATCAGGCAAGTGCCCCGGATGCGCCGATCATCTTTCGGCGCGGCGATGTCGCCGATGCCGGACAAGCCGTGCCAGGCTGGTCAATGCCGGTTGACGACCTCTTTCCCAAAACCCCAAAACCGTGACTTTCGCCGCGCAGCATATTGTATTTCACCTAATGTGCGACTCATTTGAATGATCCATCAAGCAAGTCACCCTGTAGAATGGATGTGACTAACACCTTCACAGGAGACTTACCCGATGGATCGAGATACTTTTATCATCACTGTTTACTGCC
>JBBWZK010000326.1:0-14010 GCA_039648975.1 Blastocatellia bacterium | reverse complement strand
GAATCTGGATGCCGACGGTCGACTTGCCGGCAATGCGATCGATCAACACTGATTCAGCCTGCATCGCCAGGCAGAGATCGTCGGCGAGACCGGTGATTTTGGAGTACTTGACGCCCGCATCGGGCTTGAACTCGAAGGTGGTGACGACCGGGCCGGGATTGATCTTGTGTATGTGGCCGATGACGGCGAATTCTTTGCACTTTTCTGCAAGGATGGTGGCGCGCTTTTTCAGTTCTTCTTCGGCCTCTTCGGGATGGCCGATGGGGATTTCGAGCAGGTCGAGCGACGGCAGCTTGTAGGTCGCGCCGGTCGAAGTCTCGACCATGGTCTTGCGCTTTGAACTCAGCTCTCGCTTGTCGGCTTTCTCTGTGGGGGCGGTGCGGACGATAGAAGCGGTGGCCACCATTTCGGCGACCTCCGGGTCCATCAACTCTTCTTCATCGATGTGGTGGACGGCGCGCGCCTGCTCCTGTCGCGCCGTGCGTTCGCGCAGGATTTCAGCGGCGCGCTGGCGATGCGACACCGATGGTGTGATGATCGGCTCGTCGTCATCGAGATCATCAGCGTCCGAGTCAATCACCGCTGCGCCAAGCGCCGGAGCGCCGGAAGCCGCCACCGCTGCCGATGACCGTGCAGGCTCAGGGCTGGCGGCGCGCGACTTGATGATGACGGGCGACCCCTCTTCTTTGAGGCGTTTGGCTTCTTCAGCGCGGCGGCGGCGTTCTTCTTCCTGCTGGCGGCGCAGGTCGTCGCGTCGCACTTTCTCTTCCTGCTCGCGTTGCTTGCGCAGTTCGTCATCGCGGCGGCGCGCTTCGGCTAATTCAACGGCGCGATGCTTGGCAAGCTCGCGCCGCTGTTCAGCGCGCGTCGTGCGCCACGTTTGAAAACGCTGAAATGCTTTATTAGTAATATTGCCTACATAGACGAACGCCGTACCCAGCTTCGCCAGCGAGATGTTCATCGTCAGCATCAGCGTGATGATAGAGGTGACCGTCAAGACAATCGCCGCGCCGGCGGTGTTGAGCGCGCTGACCAGCGCATTTTCCAGAACGTAACCGACAGCGCCGCCGTTCGAGCGCGAATGATCAAGGATGACGAAGCCGACTTTCGGAAACAGTGCCAGGACGCCCGACAAGGCGATGAGCAACAGCAACGCGCCAACCGATTTGCGAACCGGGAATTCCGCGTGGTCAGAAAAGAAGGCGCGCGTCGCGACGGCGATCAGGACGAACAGGAAGGGAATCGCCAGCGCCGCCAGCCCGAACAGGTTCAGGAAGAGTTCGCCAATATGCGCGCCGACCACGCCGATGAGATTTCTGGGCGGCTGTGGCGGTGTCGAATTCCAACTCGCATCTTTCGGATTGAAAGTGACGAGGCTCAGAAACAAGAGCACGGCGGCGGCCACCAGCAGGACGGCCAACACCTCGCTGACATGAGACTTCTTGCCAGTTTGCTTTGTCCGAGACTTCTTTGCCATCGCAGATGCTAAAACCTTACCAGAATCTCAGGAAATCGCCAGCAAAAATACAGAGGCCAGGGACTAGGGGCTAGGGGCTAGCAAGAAAAGAGAGGTTAGCCCTTTCCGCTCCAGGCCTCTACACTCTCTTCTCTAGTCCCTAGCCCCTAGCCCCCCTGCTACTTCGTCGCAGCGGCTTTCGCTTTAGCGAAGTCGCCCGCCTTGATGATGGTGATCTTCGATGGGTCAAGGTGGCGGCGCAGAGCGGCGACGATCTCCGCAGGCGTCAGCGCGGTGACTTTCTTCTCGAAGGCGTCGTCCCATGCCAGCGTGCGGTTGAGGAAGAGATTACTCGACAGCTTGCCTGCCAGTTCAGCATCCTGCGCGCGACTGACCTGTCGCGACTGTAGCCAGCCGGACTTCGCGGCCTTCACTTCGTCTTCGGTGAAGCCGTCTTTCAAGGCGAGAGCGATCTCTTCCTTGAATGCCGCTTCCAGTCGCTCGACGTTCTGCGGCGCGTAGATGGCAAAGGTGACGAAGATGCCGCTCTTGTCGAGCGGGCTGGCCTGCAATTGCGAGCCGACGCCGTAGCTGATGCCTTCCTTCTGGCGAATGCGCGTGCCCAGCCGCGAATTCAGGAAGCCGCCGCCAAGCATAAAATTACCGAGCACCAGGGCAGGGTAATCCGCGTCGTCTTCGCGCACGTTCAGGTTCATGCCGGCAAGGAAGAAGGCGTTCGCTTTATCGGGCGTCTCAAGCGACTTGTTGAGTGGCGCGATGTCGTGATACTGGTTGGCGATGCGCGCATACGGGCGCGGACTCTTCCAGTTGCCGAACAAATCGCCTGCAAGCCGGGCAATCTCTTTGTCATCGAAATCACCAATCACCGCCAGTTCACCGTTCGACGCGCCATAAAAGTCCGCATAGAACCTCTTCACATCATCGAGCGTGATCGTCTTCAGTTCGGCGACATCTTCGTCGGGCGTTGAAATGTAGTTCGGATGACCTTTGGGATAAGGCGAGATGTAGCGGCGGAATTCGGTCGCCCCAATGGCGGTCGGCTCGCTGCGTTGCTGCTCTATCCCGGCAAGTTCTTCTTCCTTGAGTTGTTCAAATTCACTGGCCGGGAAGGCCGGTTCGCGCAGCACTTCGGCGACCAGCCGTATGACCGCCGGCAGGTTCTCGCGCGTCGTCTCAATGCGAACCGTCGCCGCCGTCGGGCCGCCGCCGACGCTGACGGACGCCTTCAGTTTAGCGAACTCGTCTTTGAGTTGCTGGCGCGTGTGTTTGGCGGTGCCGCGCATCAGCATAGAGCCAGCAAACTCGCCTGCCGTGCTGCGATTCATCAGGCTATGCTCATCGCCGAAGCGCAGCGTCATCGTCGCGACCACCGTGTTGCCGCGCGTCGTCTTCGGCAGCAAAGCCAGCTTGACGCCGCCGGCGGTCGATCTCTCTGTGCGCGCATCAATGTTGGCGGGCGATGGGTCGAAGGCTTCGCCGGCGGCAACCGTCGCGTCGCCTTTGTAATCTTTCACCAGCGCGGCGATGTCTGGCACCGGCGGAATTTCTGCGCGGTCGGGCTTCGGCGTCGGGACGAACAAACCGAGCGTGCGATTAGAGGATTTCAAGTAAGTCGCGGCGACGCGCTGCACGTCTTCAGGCGTTACCTTGCGCAGATGGTCGCGATTGATGAACAGCAAGCGCCAGTCGCCCATGCCTATCCATTCGCTGAGTTCAACACCGACGCGCTCGGACGAGTTCAAGTTGAGTTCGATCTGTTTGAGAATCTGATTGCGAGCGCGCTCGACCTCTTCTTTGGTCGGCGGCGTCTTGGTGGTCTCTTCGATAGTCGCAAGCAAGGCGTTGCGCGCCTCGTCGAGCGACGCTTCCTGGCGCACTTCTGCGCCGAAGATCATCAAGCTCGGCTCGCCGAAGAGAACCGGAAAGCTGTTCACGCTGCTCGCCTTTTTGGTTTCGACTAGGGCTTTGTGCAAGCGGCCCGAAGGCGTGTCGGCGAGAATCTCGCCGAGAATGCTGACGGCGGCGGCATCCGTGTGCGAGCCTGCGGGAACGTGATAGCCGGCCATCACGACTTGCACGTCACCAACCCGGCGCACCGTCACGGCGCGCTCGCCGTCCTGGGTTGGCTCTTCTGTGTAGATCTTCGGCAGCACGCGCGACGGGCGCGAAATCTGGGCGAAGTATTGATTGATCAGGTCGAGCGTTTTTGCTTCATCAATCTTGCCGGCGACCAGCAGCACCGCGTTATCCGGCTGGTAATATTTCTTATAAAACGCCTGCAAGCGCTCGATGGGCACGTTCTCGATGTCAGAGCGCGCGCCGATGGTCGACTTGCCGTAGTTGTGCCAGACATAAGCGGTCTCAAAGATGCGATCCACGAGCACGCTGCCGGGATCGTTTTCGCCCAGTTCATACTCGTTGCGCACGACGGTCATCTCGGTATCGAGGTCTTTCTTGGCGATGAATGAATTCACCATGCGGTCGCTTTCCAGATCGAGCGCCCACTTCAAGTTTTCGTCGGTCGCCGCAAAGGTCTCGAAGTAATTGGTGCGGTCGAACCAGGTCGAACCGTTCGGGCGCGCGCCGTGCGAAGACAACTCCTGCGGGATGTTGGTGTGTTTGGTCGAGCCCTTGAACACCATGTGTTCGAGCAGGTGCGCCATGCCGGTTTCGCCGTAGCTTTCGTGCTTCGAGCCGACTTGATAAGTCAGGTTGACGGTAATCGTCTGCTTCGATTGATCGGGGAAGAGCAGCACACGCAGGCCGTTTTCGAGATGGTATTCGGTGATGCCTTCAACGGATGTAGTGCGGGTGACGCCTTTAGGCAGGCTCGCCTGTCCGCCCTGCGCGGCCAGCAATGCGGCGGGCGTGGTGCCCAGCATGCTGAAGGCCAGGAGAACAGAGACAATCAATGATCGAATCTTGTGCGGATTTATAAACATCGGTTCTACTCCTTGCAATTCACGTCTTTCGCGCTTTCAGAAAATCTCGTCAGAGACGCCAGGTTTATAGAGCATTTCTGAGAAGTCCCATTAGGGACGAAATGTTTATAGTCAACAGAGGCTATAGAGACCAAGCCCTGTAGGGGCGAAATGTCGACATTGCGCTCCTAACGGAGCTTGAATCATTAACGATCTCTTTGACTATAAACATTGCGCTCCTACGGAGCTTTCTTCTTAATCGCGCCTTTAGGGCACAGTAACTTTCGCTACGAACTAATCGCGTGCGACGGTCTATCATTGTGCTTACGTGCTTGCCGTATCCGGCGACTCGCCGCGCGCCGCGCGGCTCTTGAGCACGAGGTATTGTTTGATGAATTCGTCGAGGTCGCCGTCGAGCACCCCGTCAACGTCAGAGGTCTCATACTTCGTGCGCACGTCTTTGGCCAGGCGGTACGGATGCAGCACGTAATTGCGAATCTGCGAGCCGAACGAGATGTCGCGCTTTGATTCTTCAAGCTGCGCGGTTTCGGCGCGGCGCTTTTCCATCTCCAATTCATAGAGCCGCGATTTCAGTATGCGCATGGCGACTTCACGGTTCTGATGCTGCGAGCGTTGATTCTGGCAAGTGACGACGATCCCCGTCGGCAAGTGCGTGATGCGCACCGCAGAGTCTGTGACGTTGACGTGCTGGCCGCCAGCGCCCGACGAACGATACGTATCAATGCGCAGGTCTTTGTCCTGCACATCGATTTCAACGTCTTCTTCAATGTCCGGGTAAACGAAGACCGAGGCGAAGCTGGTCTCGCGGCTCGACCCGGCGTTGAACGGGCTCAAGCGCACGAGCCGATGCACGCCGGCTTCCGCCACCAGCAAGCCATAAGCGTATTCGCCCGCTACCGTGAAAGTCGCCGATTTGATGCCCGCCTCTTTGCCCGGCTGCTCGTCTACGAGATCAGTCTTGAAGCCGTGACGCTCCGTCCAGCGCAGATACATTCTGAGCAGCATACCGGCCCAGTCTTGCGCGTCTGTGCCGCCCGCGCCGGCATTGATCGTCACGATGGCGTCGCGCGCATCATTCGGCCCGGCGAGCAACATCTCGGTTTCCGCCTCATCGACTTCGCCTGCGAGCCGTTCGATCAACGATTGCAATTCGCCAAGCGAGCTTTCATCTTCCGAAGCGAATTCAAACAGCACCGCCGCGTCATCGACGTCGCGCTGAAACTGATCGGCGCGCGTGGCGGCGGCTTCGAGCCGCGCCCGCCGACGCAGCACTTTCTGGGCGCGCTCCTGATCGTTCCAGAAATCAGGCTTCGCCGTCTCCTCTTCGATTTTGCTTAACTCGGCGCGCTTGGTTTCCGGGTCAAAGAAACCTCCGCAACTCGGCGGCGCGGGCTGCCAGGTCGTCGTATTTTTGTCTCAGTTCTTCAATCATATTGTTTTAGTGATGCGTGATGCGTGATAAGACCATGTGAATAAGGATTTCAGTAACAACTTATTAATCATAATCCTTCCGGTCACGCATCACGCATCACGCATCACTCTTTTCCTTCTCCGGTATGAATGATGCGCCGATCAGGATCAGGCTCGCGACCGCGCAGGCGATGGCGAACAGGTCGCCGTGGCGCGTGTAAAACGTCAGGCCGTCACGCTGCGCTTCATCAACGGTCTTGATCTGCCATACGCGCGTCGCAGTTTCAAACAGCGGCGTTTCGCCCGCCGTCTGGCCGAGCGGATGGACGAATGCCGAGAGTCCTGAATTCGTCGCGCGAATTACATCAACATTGTTTTCAACGGCGCGAAAGATCGCCTCGGCCAACATCTGGCGCGGCATGGAGGTCGGGCCGAACCACGATTCATTGGAAATCTGCACGAGCGCCGATGCGCCTTCGCGTTTGAGCCGCCGCGCCAGATCAGGGCGCGTCGCTTCAAAACAGATCAGCGTTCCCAGGCGTGCCCCCGCCGCGTCGCCGAGCGTGAAACTGGTGCCCGGCGTGATGTCGCCGACCAGCGCCCGTATGTCTTTAGCAAAGGGAAGCCAGTTGCGCGCGGGAATGTATTCGCCGAAGGGAACAAGAGCCATCTTATCATATTCGGCGATCTTTTCTCCAGATGGGGCAATGACGAGAGCACTGTTATATTGAATGTCGCTTTGCGTCGAGCCTTTGGGAAAGCCCCAGCTATTCATCAACAGCGTCACGTTATTGCGGCGCGTGAAGGCGGCGATCTGTTGCTGCAAGGCAGGGTCGCGGTCGTATTCGAAATTCATCGGCGATTCGGGCCAGATGACGACGCTCACGGCGCTGCGGTTCGCGTTTGTCGCCGTCCCCGCCGTCTGGCTGGTCGGGCTGGCGGCGTTATGGCCGCTTGCGGTTGGCGTCTCGTTTGAGGATTTTTCATCGGCGCTCTGAAGCGCTTGCTCCGAGAGGTGGAAGTGACGAATCAACATCTGCTCGATGAAGCGCGGATCGCCCCAGTCGCCGCTGATGGGCACATTCGGCTGAATCACCGCGATGCCGACCGAGCCAACCTCTAAGGGCTGCGTGGCGCGCAACCGTTCGCCGTAAATCACTGTGATGATCGCTAGCAAAATCGCCACGGTCAGCACCGCGAGGCCGCGCCGGTGTTCAAGATAAATCACCCCGAAGACCAGTGCCGTGCTCGCGGCAACCAGCAGGGCGCTGACGATATAGACGCCGCCCAGTCGCGCGATGGCGATCACCGGCTGCTGAAATGCCTGCGAGTAACCGAGGGCGTTCCAGCCGACGCCGCTGATTTGTAATCTCAGCCACTCGCTCGCGGCCCACAACCCGGGCGCGGATAAAATCGCCCAACCGCCGAAGCGTTTGATGACGAGCGCGAACAATCCCGCGAACAATGCCGTGAAGACACCGAGCGTCGCCGAAAAGATCATGAGGATGAAGTAGCTTAACCACAGGGCGATGTCGCCATAGTGATGCATCGAATAAGTCACCCAGTAGGACGAGCCCATATAAAAGATCGTGCCCGTCGTCCAGCCGAGTATAAATGCGCCCCAGAAGCGCCGCTCGCGCACGACCGCCATCACCAGCGGCGCTGTGCAGACCCAACCGAGCGACCACCAGTTCCACTCAGGAAACGCGAAGATCAACAGCAGGCCGGAGAACACCGCCAGCAACAGGTTGCTGATAAACGGCGAGTGCGATTGTTGATAAGGCAGAACTCTGGCGAGGCGAAAGCGCGCCGCGAGCAGGTCTTCGCGCGCATAGACCGGCGGCACAGCTTCCTCTTTGATTGCCGATGCTTTGATTGCGGATTGCGAGAGCCGAGCGGGGAACAGGGATCGCTGGCGGATTACGGATTTCAGATGCTGGAAGCCGCGCACAAATTGTGCCGATTGCCGATTGCCGATTGCCGATTTGAAAAGCATGCGCGCATCAATCATAACGGATTGCAGGCGACAGATAAAATCAGCAACGCGCCGCCTGACGAATTAATCTCGCCGCTGCGGTGATGTCACTTAATCTGCAATCCGCCTTTCGCCTTCTGCAATCTCTTCATGAATCATCTCGGCCATAAACGAACTGCGAACGAGCGGGCCGGCAAAGACGGCGCGAAAGCCCAGCCGCTCGCCGAATTCGCGATAAGCGGCAAACAGATCAGGGTGGACGTAGGCTTCGACAGGCAGATGATGGCGCGTCGGTTGAAGGTACTGGCCGATAGTCACTACGTCGACAGAGTGGGCGCGCAGGTCTTCGAGCAAGCGTTGCACTTCGTCGCCGGTTTCGCCGAGTCCCACCATGAATCCCGATTTCGTCAGCCCGGCGCTTGAATACAATCGCGCCTGGCGCAGCACGTCGAGCGACTGCTGATAATCGGCCTGCGGGCGCACGCGGCGGTACAGACGCGGCACGCTCTCGACATTGTGATTGAAGGTATCGGGCCGCGCATCGAGCACCGCGTGCAGCGCTTCAAGATTGCCTTTGAAGTCCGGCGTCAGCACTTCGATCTTGGCACGCGACAAGCGGCGGCGCACGGCGTGAATGGTTCGCGCAAAATGCGCCGCGCCGCCATCGGGCAACTCGTCGCGATTGACCGAGGTGATGACGACGTAGCGCAGGTTCAATTGCGCGGCAGCTTCGGCGACCTGTTCAGGCTCATCACTGAGCGATTCCATAGGCAGGCCGCGACCCGTCTTGACCGAACAGAAACCGCAACTGCGCGAGCAGATGTCGCCCAGTATCATGAATGTCGCCGCGCCGCGCGCGAAGCAATCATGACGATTCGGGCAGCGCGCTTCTTCGCAGACCGTATGCAGGCCGCGCGTGCGCAGCATCTTCTTTAGTTCGTGATCGGCCTCGACATTGCGTTGTGGCTTACGCAGCCATTCAGGCAGTCGCGGCCCGTTTGCTTGTCGTCCTTCAATTTGAATGAGCATAACAATCAGGAGTCAGAAGTCAGGAGTCAGAATGAAAACGGAAATCAGCGCGTTACGCTTCCACTTCTATTCTGACTCCTGACTTCACTTTTAATTCTCTCTCAGTTGGTATAACAAGCCGTCTTCTACATTATACAGCAGCGGCGCGATCAGTATCTTAGGATACCTCAACCGGAGCCGCCTTGCTTCACTCAAGACAAAGTCGACTTCGTTGCCGATTTCAAACATCGGGGCAAAGTGCAGAAAGTGCTCCTCGGCCCATTCCCTGTCCCAACCGGCATGCTCCACCAGTCCTTCGATAAACGCCTCGCGCTTCGAATGGAGGTTCACCATGCCGCAGTGGTTGTGGCCGATCAGCGCAATGCATCTGACCCCGCCGACGGCGATGGCATAAGAGACCTTGAACTCGCTATAGCGCAGGTTGGCGCCGCCGGCGCGAATGATATAAGCAAAGTTGTCCGGGATGTGCAGGTGCTTGCGGTGATCCATGCACATGCCGATCAGCAGTTGCGCCTGGTTGTAAGTCTCGAATTGGCGTTGCAGGTTGTGATACTCAAGCAGAAGGCCGACCGGCGTATCTCGATAGGGCGGTGCAATATCACTGCCTGATGTGACCGGGATCAATCTATTCATGCTGAAATTGTAATCTGAAATGGATCTTTATCAATCCCGCACGGCTACGCATCGCGTCAGCACGACCGCGCATGACAGTCAGGCGCTATAAGAAAATGACTTCAAGGCTTTCGCTGCCTCGGTTGATCGGACGGCTTTCCGTAGGGAAGCGCCTGCGCAGCGGTAACGCCGACGGATTGATCTGCGCCGCCATAATAGAATAACCAGCGATTGCCGTCCTGCACCATGCCTTCGACGAAGACGACGTTCGGAACCTGTCCCAGCTTTTCCCACTCACGCTCCACACGAAAGATCGGTTGATCAGAGCGCGCCAATACCTTTGTCGGATCATGCTTATCAAACAGCACCCAGCCCGTCGCGTAGACGTTCTTCTCATCAGCGCCGTTGTAGATTAAGAGGATGCCTTCTTTAGTCATGATCGGTGGCGGCCCCGGCTCAACGACTTTCGCGTCGAAATGCCCTGGCCGTCGCCTGAGCACAGGCTGGTCGAGCGCCTCCGTCCAATGAATCAGGTCAGTGGAAAATGCCACGCCCATCTCATTCACGTCCTTAGCCGGATCGGCCATGTAGTACATCCAGTACTTGCCGTTCACCTTCTCTGTGAGGATCGCGCCCGATTTCGTCCATCCGACATTCCAGCGTCCCTTGTAAGCCGGCATAATGACGCCCTTGCGCTGCCAGTGAATGAGGTCTTTGGACGTCGCCAGACAGAGCTGCGCATCCTTCTTGTTATAGCCGGTGTAGGTCAGGTAATAGGTGCTGCCGATCTTCACCAGTCGCGGGTCTTCAACGCCGCCGTCCTTTTCATACTCGGCTTCGGGCACAAGTACAGGCTCAGAGCGGCGATTGAAGTGAATCCCATCGTTGCTCTGAGCATAGCCGAGCCGTGAAGTTCCGTTCTTATCCTGAGCGCGATAGAGCATCACGAACTGGCCATCTTTTTTCACGACGGCTGGATTAAAAACGCCGGCTGACTCAAAGCCGTCACCCTGCGGAGTCAGTATAGGATTCCCGTTGTTGAGGCGCTGCCACTGCTCGACTGATGCTTCGGGGGCGGAAGCTGCAAAAGCCATGAGTGATACAAGAACGATTGCGACCATGCCGCTCTGTAGCAAGGTAGAACGAGAATAGACTCTCATGAGATAGCCACTCCTTGAACGGGAAGAGAGGAGATAAGAAAAGCCGCCGAGTTGCCCCGGCGGCTTGCTCATTCATTCAATAGCGGCAAGCGATGTTGCTGCCGCTGTGATGATCTTCAATCAGTCGCCGAATCCGGCGGGTGTGATGTCGGTCTGCGGCTTCGGCTTGTTGATCTTCAACTGCACGATCTGCGTCTCCGGCCCGGTCTCTTCTTTCAGGATGTGCTGGCGATACAACTTTGCCATGCGCTCGTTATCCTGCTGGGTCATCTTCAGGGCGCGGGCGCGCTGCTTCTCCTGGCGAGCGTTCTTGGCAATGCCAAGCTCGTCCAGATCGTGCGGTACTTCGTTGGTGACGAGAGCTTCGTCAAGCACCAGCGAATGCGCTGTGCTGCTGAGTTGCACCGCTTTGCCGCCGGCGAAGATTTCGTGACGGCCATACTCTTCGTACCACTTCGTCAGCGTCGCCGTCATGTGCATCTTCTCGATGATATTGCGCCAGCCGACGCCTGTGTTGTACGCACAGAAGCTAATCTCGCCTTCCTGCGTTGCGTAAGGAATAATACATTGCTCGGTGCGGCGGAAGTCGTAGTTGAACAGATCCTGAAACCACATGCCGGCGATGAACAGGAAGTTCCAGCGGTCGCGACGGCGCTTCTCGATGTCTTCTGCCGTGCGCTCGCCACTAACCTTGCCGTAATCCTTGCCGCTCGCGCCGAAGGATTTGTCGAACTTCATCATCAGGTCTTTGATGCGGAAGTGCGTCGGCGCTTTGTATGGATCGTAGTTCCTGAGCAGCGCCAGACCCGCGCCGACGAGCGACATGAATTTGCCGCGCGCCGCGTCGTTCACCTTCATCAAGTCTTTGGCGAACTGATCGGCGTTGAGGAATGCCGTCACCGGCGCGGCTTCCTTCGTCTCTTTGTCAATCATCACCGCCATGCCAATGCCGCAGTTCGGATGGCAGCCGCAACTCAACTGGCCCCACTCGTGGTTCGGCCCGTGTACGAGGTCTGCCCAGTCGCTAAACGTGCTCATAAACGAGATCGGGAACCAGTCGCGCGTCGGCTCGCCGATGCCTGTCTGATTCTTGATGTCGTGCGCCATGTGCGACAGCGTGTAGCGTTGCGCGTAGCGGCGCTCGTCTGTGACCTCTTCATCGCGGCCCGTGAACGAGACGGGCTGGAACGACAGGAAGGAGATCTTCTTCGGGTTGTCGAGCGCGAACTTGATGATGCGGCCTACCTGTTCGTTGTTGATGCCGTTGACAATCGTCGTCACCGGGACGATCTCGACGCCGGCAGCGTGCAGGTTCTCGATGGCGCGCAGCTTCACGTCGAAGAGGTTGCCGACCATGCGGTGCTCGTTGGCGGCATTGCCGATGCCGTCGAATTGCAGATAAGCGTAACGCAGACCGGCTTCGGCGGCCTGCATGCAGAATTCCGCGCTCTTGGCGAACTCAATGCCGTTGGTCGCCGCCTGCACAGAATTGTAGCCGACCTTACGCGCATAGCGAATGGCGTCGAAGAAGAACGGCGACAGCGTCGGCTCGCCGCCCGAAAACTGCACAGACATCTGCCGGCGCGGCTTGATCGAGATGGCGTTGTCGAGCATCGTCTTGATGTCTTCCCACGACAATTCATGCACGAAGCCGACCTGATTGGCGTCCATGAAGCACGGGTCGCACATCATGTTGCAGCGATTGGTGAGGTCAATCGTCAGCACAGAGCCGCGCCCATGCTTCACGGTGCTGGAGCCGTGATTGTGCAGTTTCTCGTCGTTGTGTGCGCGAATGTCGCGGCCCGGAAAGGCTTTTTCAAGATGCTGCGAGAAGGCCGGATCAATCGACATGACGTCTTCAAAGTGGCCATGCTTTTCGCAATCCTTGACCATCAGAATCTGGCCGTCGCGCTCGATGATCTGCGCTTTGATCTCGCCAACTTTTTCGTTGAGCAGAATCTCTGTCGGCAGTATGCCGTCGATGATCTGCTGGCGAATTTCGGGCACGCACTTCGGGCACAGGCTATCGGTGGTGCGCGGCCAACCGAGAGGCGGCTTGGTTTTCTGGTAAGATTTCAGCAGCGGCTTATCAGACCATTTCGGCGTAAAAGACGGATTCGGTTTAATTCGGTTGAGCGGCTCATAAATATGCCACAAGGCATTTGCCGTCAACGCAAATCCTTTCTCCACGAACTTCATTGCTTTTGCCATTTCTTTTCTCCTATCGGTAGCGAAGCCTTGCCACACTCCCACGCGCTTCGCCGTCGTTTTGAATTGCACCGCTTCAGGCAGCGGTGCGCCTATTCATATTCTGCAAACATTGCTCGACTCAACGGCACGCGCCTGCCGATGAGTCGGGTCAATTACGCTTCGGCCTTTTCCGCCTGCTCGATTTGATAAACCCGGCGAATCGTTTGAATCGACTCGCGCGCCACCGCGCCTTTTGCCGGCAGCGTCTGCGGCTTGCGCTTGTTGTCGAAGGTCGCCACCTGATGCACACAGGCGATGGTGCAATAGGGCGCGCACGCCTTCTTGGTGTTGTACTCGCGGCGAATGTCCTCAAAGGTGTACTGCTCAAGCGGAATGCCCGGATAGCCGCGCTGCTGCGAGCAGTAATGCACGAGGCCGTCTTCGCAGATGTAGAGATAGCGCGCGCCGGCGCGGCAACGCCATTTGTTGGGTTTGGCGTCAACCAGATTATCCTGAAACTTGTTGACGCGCGCGTGGCCTTTCTTGCCGATCTCCTTCATCTCGAAGTAAACCTCGCGCTCGACGCCCTTGAGCGGCTTGAGCGTGCCGAGGCTGTCGTGAATGATGCCGAGCGAGCTTGAGAAGCCAAGCTCGACGGCGCGCTTACCGATGACGAGCGAGTCTTCAGGCGTCTTGATGCCGCCGCCAATGACTGAGTTGATGTTGACTTTGAACTCGGCAAACTCCGAAAGCCATTGCAGCTTTTTATCGAGCAGGCGCAGGCTCTTTTTCGACACATCATCAGGATTGACGTTGTCGATGCTGATCTGCATGTATTCGAGACCGGCCTGGTTGAGCTTCTGTATGCGTTCCTGGGTCAACAGGTAGCCGTTGGTGATCATGCAGGCGAGCATTTTATGATGGCGGATGCGCGCAATGATCTTATCGATGTCGGGATGCAGAAGCGGCTCACCGCCGCTGATGATGATGGCCGTGGTGCCGAGCGCCGCCAGCTTGTCGAGCCGCCGGTGCATCACGTCGAGCGCCACAGGCTTCGAGACATCATCGTACTCATTGCAATAGGTGCAGCTCAGGTTGCAGCGCCGCATGGGAATGATGTGCGCCAGTATCGGGTGCTTGGTTGACAATACACCCTTAGCGAGAAATTTGAATTCACGTAGATAAATTTTCAGTTTGCTTGTCGTTTTCATATGA
>JBBWZK010000298.1:0-7293 GCA_039648975.1 Blastocatellia bacterium | reverse complement strand
GCGCACGGCGTCCTGATCGGCGTGCTGGTTTACCTGACCATCGCCAATATGCTCGCGCCCTATGCCAACGTGCGCATCGTCGACAAGCCATATCGCCCATTCAGCAATGAGCAGATCATCGAACTTTATGCCCGCAGCCGGCCTATCAATCAGCCGACGGATAAAGTGTTATCGCTCGATGAACTGCGCGAGCTTGAACGCAAGCGCCGTGAAGAACGCGAACGCCGCCGGGCTGAAGAAGAAGCGCGGCTGAAAGCCGAGCGCGAAAAGGCCGAGCGCGAAGCCCGTGCCGCCGAGGAGAAAGCCAAAGCTGAAGAAGCCGCCAAGGCTGCCAGCAACAACGAGCCGGCGAAATTCGGCGAGATCAACGAAGCCGCTATTAAAGCCATGGTCAGCAAAATCTACCAGCGCTATCAGGCGGGCGAGTTTGAACTCAATAACTTCTCAGTGACGGTGAAATTCAAGATTGACTGTGACGGCTCGATCCCGCGAGCCAGCATCGACATTCCGAAAGAGATGTCGTCGGGCGATCCGAAGAAAGACAATATAGCGAAAGAACTCCTGTGGTTGATCGGTGAATCGCATGCGCTCGGGCCGCTGTGCAAACTCAGTTCGAACTCGATTCGCTTCGATCTGAGTGATAACACCACGCGCTTGAGCATCACAGGCTTCGGCCCCAATCCCGAATGGACGGCGCAGCAGGCGAAAGTCTTGCGCACCATGTTCTGGACGCTGGCCACCTTTAAGGGCAAGACCGACACAGGGGAATTAGCGAAGTACATCAAAGTCAACACCGTAAACAATCGCATCGACGTCGACCTGTCGTTATCGCGCGCGCGCGCCTCCGAGATGATGCGCGCACGCTTCGCCGGCAACCCGCAGTAGGAGACGACGCGGGGACGCGGCGACACGGCGACACGGCGATGCATTGAGGCAACCACGAATTCAACTCTGATTCCTATCGCCGCGTCCCCGCGTCCCCGCGTCGCCCTTCTCCTGTCTGCTATAAACACCATACTCCCCTGAACAATCGTGAATGGAGCGTGACGATGGACGCGAAAATCTGGACGGACATTGTGCAGCCGGGCATACCGATACTCGAAAAGATCATTCGCCCGATTCTGGTCTATCTCTTCCTGATCGTCGGCCTGCGGCTGGCAGGCAAGCGCGAGTTGGCGCAACTCAACCCCTTCGATTTAGTCGTATTGCTTACCTTATCGAACACGGTGCAGAACGCCATCATCGGCGAGGACAATTCGGTGATGGGCGGCTTGATCGGCGCGACGACGCTGCTGTTGGTGAACTATGTCGTGGTGCGTTTCTTCTACACGCACGACAAGCTTGATCGTCTGATCGAAGGCGACTCGGACGTGCTGCTTGAAAATGGCCGGCTCAAAGAAGAGCGTTTGAAGAAAGAAATGATCACCCGCACCGAGCTTGAAGCGGCAGCACGCCGGCAAGGATTCGCGTCGCTCGCAGAATGCGAACGTGCCGTGCTCGAACCCGGCGGCACGATTTCATTCATCGGCAAGAAACCGTCGCCCGAAGCTACGCGCCACGACGAGTTGATGACGAAACTCGACGACGTGCTGCGCCAGCTTGCCGAGTTGAAAAAGCAGTGAACGGCACGCCCTCGCCGAATCGGCGATTCAATGCAGCGCCGGTCTTTTGACAAAACCGCCTTCGGCATCCGCTAAGGCATGGACGACGAAAAACGCCGCCGCGTCTTTCTCTTTGACGATGCCTTTGACGCGCCCGACCTCCAGACGGGTGACCACGCAGAACAAGATGTCCTGGTCGATACCCGTGCGTCCGCCGCGCCCTTGATAGATCGTCACGCCACGATTCAAGTCGGCGATAATGGCCTGGCGGATACTTTCGCTCTGCTCCGAAATGATCGTCACGGCATGATATTCCTCAAGGCCGTAAACCAGAAAATCAACCATTTTGGAAGCTGCGAAATAGGTCAGCATGGAATAGAGCGCCGACTCGATGCCGAGAAAGAATGCGGCGGCCAGAAAAATAAAAAGATTCAGCATGAGAATCACGTCGCCCACCTTGAACAGGTGGCTGCCCTTGCTGATCAGCAAAGCCGCGATCTCTGTGCCGTCCAACACCGCGCCGCCGCGTATGGCGAGGCCGATGCCTGCGCCAATAAAAAAGCCGCCGAAAACCGCAGTCAATAACTTATCCGGCGTCACATCAGGGAACTTGATGAACGCCAGGCACAGCGACAGCCCTGTGATGGCCAACGCGCTCTTGAGCGCGAATTTCCAGCCGACCTGGCCGTAAGCGATGGCAATGAAGGGAAGATTGATCAGCAGAATGAGAATCGACAGCGGCCAGTGCAGCACATCCGCAAGCAGCATCGAAATGCCTGTCACTCCACCATCGATGAACTGGCTGGAGAGCAGGAAGCCTTTCAAGCCAAAGCCTGTGGAGAGCGCGCCTAAAACAATCAGCAACGCATTCTTGAATTCTCTGGCCAGCTTTTTCATCGTCTCCTCTCATCCGGTCGTCGAGCTAACTTGTGACAACGCCCGACGCGGTCAGATCAAGAAGGGATGAGGATGAATAGGCATCCTCATCCCAGCCGCCCGGCGTTCAGCTTTCTATCGGCGAGCGGCTTTCCTGAACCACCTGTTCGCTTTGCGTTTTGCTGTCATGGGCTTGCGAATGCATTCTCACCCAGATAATAAAACCCACAGCAAAGGCGATTAAAACTAACACGACAATGATTTCAGATCCCATGATTTCTCCTTAGTTGGTAAACAAAGAAATAGCCTGTCAAAGCCGTAGTCGACTACGGCTCCCGAAATTTCAGAAATAGGCTAGACAACTAAGGAGGGCGGCGCGCGACTGGCGGCAGGTAAAAGCGAAGCGCACACCCTGGCCGACGGCAAAGCGGCGGTGTGTGCCGGTTTTCCCTTGACCATCAGAGCGGCCAGAGGACTGCTGATGGCCGCCGCGAAGGGTTCCGAGCGCCGCTGGCTTTGGTGTAGCGATAGCGTCGGACTGCTGGTTCGCGCGACCAGACAATCGCGCGATGATGATGCGGTCAAACGTTCCGAGCGATCCGCCTGCGTCGAGGCGATCTCATGCGCCTGCGCGCACGCCGAGACAGCGGCGATGAACAGGTGAGTGCACAGCGCCGCGATAAACAGCGCGCGTCGTGTCATCAACCTAACTTGCGGGAGTTGCTCCATGAACAACTCAAGTATAACAGAGTTGCGCTTAAGTTTCAGTCGCGCTCATTTCCGCTTCTTGAGTTCCCGCTTCGTTCAAACGCGCCAGCAGCCAATGGCGAAAGATGTCGGCTTCGCCCGTCTTGTTCGTCCAGCGGGCGCGGTCAAACATGGTCAGCGCCATGACTAACGCATGATGCTGGCCGGCGCGGTCGCCCGCCAACTCAAACTGGCGATACAAACGGTCGATCACTTCGACGCTGGCGCGCGCCGTCTCTTCGTCCTTGAATCCCAATCGCCGGGCGAAGAACTTCGAGTAGACGTTCATCGGATGCGCGCTGGTCGTGTAGAGATCGAAATAGCCGGTCATCAAGCCGGACTCTTGCAAGACGTTGGCGACATAGCTTGGCCGCGCGCCGATGATCATGGCCAGGTCTTCGACCTCATCAATGCCCGATGTATAGAGCGAGATGATTTGATCTTTTTTGGAAACGCGCCGGGCGCGCGCCTCGTCGGTTGCCGGGGATGCTTTGGAGCTGCTCATTGGTTTTCCCTTCCGCGCTCCACATACTTATTCAAACAGAAGACCCGAAGCGATGACAAGCGGCTTTGACCGGACGAATGCCGGTCGCTTGTGCGATTGAGTGAAGGTAGAATTGGTTTAACGGAGGCGTTATGAAAGAAAGACGATTGACTCTGCCGGAGATCGGTTTGATCGGCGGCACGCGAGCGCTGCTCGGCGCGGGGATTGCGCTCTTGCTTGCCGATAAGCTCAACAACGATCAGCGCAAAGCCGTCGGCTGGACGCTGTTTCTCGTCGGCGCAATCAGCACGATCCCCCTCGCCGTCAATGTCCTGGGCCGCGCAAAGACAGAGGCTGGAGACTAAATTAAGCCGCATGAGAAGGGGAGGGCGGCCTGTTTTGGAGTGCGGCGGCGGGTCGCAGCTTTTAGGCTATGCGGGGAGGCCAAACAGCGACCAGTCGCCGCACTCCAAAAGCTGCCCGCCCCGTCTCAAGCGGGTTGATTTAGAGGCTAGCCCGGAAGCTCCTCGCCAGCCTCTAGCCTCTAGCCTCTCGATTCTCCGGCTACATCGCCAGCTTGCCGGCGACCGTGCGCCCGACGCGCGGGCCGCGATTGTCGCGTGCCGGCGCGTGATCGAGGTTCGCCGTGCGCAGGCCGATTTCGTAGGCGTACTGGGCAATGTGCGCCATCTTCTCGTAGCTGATCTTTTCAGCGCTGTCGGTGTTGGCGTGATAGTCGGGATGCAGACCCGTCGTCAGAAAGATGATCGGCACGCCTTTCGCCGCGTAACTGTAATGATCGCTACGATAGTAAATCTGCTCGGTATCCGCCGGATCGTTCATTGAATAATCGAGCTTCAACGGCGTCGGCATCGTCTGGTTGGCTTCGAACGTGAGGTTATGAAACTCTGTGCTGATGCGGTCGGAACCGACAGGGTAAACCGTGTTGCTTTCTTCCGCCTTGTTATCGCGGTTGCGCCCGATCATGTCTATGTTGATCTGCGCGACCAGCTTGTCCATCGCCACCGTCGGGTAATCGGCGAAATAACGCGAGCCGTACAAGCCTTTCTCTTCACCCGCATGCCAGACGAACAGCAGCGAACGGCGCGGCTTCTGGCCCTGCGCGAAGGCTTTGGCGATGGCCAGAATAGAGACAGTTCCTGAACCGTCATCGTCAGCGCCGTTCCATATGCGATCTTCGACCGCGCCGTCGGTGACGCGACCGCGCGCCCCCTGACGCTTGCCGCCCACGACTTCGCCTTCGGCATAGCCGACGTGGTCATAATGCGCGCCGAAAGCGACATAAGTGTCTTTCAGTTTCGCGTCCGTGCCTTCGATGATGCCGATGACGTTGCGCGTGTATTGCGTGCGCACGACCTGATAATCGGCGTCAATGTTGAACGTGATGCGCACGTTCTTGAGCGCGAAGCTCGGCAGCGCTTCTTTGGCATCGGCCTTCTTTTTCAGGTCCGTATACTTGACGTCCGAGCCGCTGAAGAGGAAATCGAGAAACTCATCCTTCGCCATGGCGGTCGGCGCTTGCGGTACGTCGAGCCGCTGCACCGTAGTGAAATCAGGTTCGGGCATAGCGTTTGGGCGACCCGCGCCTTCCTGACCGCCCGCGACCATGCGAAAGTTCATCTCCGGGCCGATGGCGGCAACCGCGCCTTCCTGATCGGTCGCCGTGCGCCCGCGACTGAACATGGCGCGAAACGCCTGCATACGGTCTACGCCATTGGGCGCTGCGCCGCCGAGATAAACCGCGACTTTGCCTTTGACGTTTTTGCCCGTGTAATCGCTGCGGTCGGGCAGGCTCAAGCCGTAACCGACGAATTCAACTTGATCGGCGGTGAAGCTGCGTTTACTGCCGACGTTGGCCGGAAAGCTGATGCCTTCTTTGTTCTTGAAGATGCGCGACTGACCGTTGACTTCAACAGTCACCGTAGACTTGTTGTCGGATTTGACGCCGACCACGGCGACGCGCTGAAAGTATGAGCCGTTCGGCCCGCCAGGTTTGACGCCCATCGCCTTCAATTGACCGGCGATATAACCGGCGGCCAGTCCCAGCCCTTCGCTGAAGGTGTTGCGCCCCTCGAACTCATCTGAGGCGATGTAGGTGAGCCATTCTTTCAACTCACCGGCAGTGATCTTATCGCGCCCGCCGTTCGATTTCGCCAGAACCGGCGTGAACGTGAAAGCGGCTATAAGAGCCAGTTGTGTGACCAGTGCAGTTATCCTGCGCAGATGAAACATGAGATTTCTCCTTGATTGAGCAATTGCATATAGTAGAAGTGACTATTACGCCAGCCGGCGCTGTCGGGATACAGGAAATTGCGCGCTCGCGTCTGAACTTTCGATGATGAAAGAAGCGCCGCGACTTTGCAAGCCCGTCAACACGCCGCGCACCGCGCCGCCGGCTTTGCGCGATTCGCCTAAGTTTTCCCTTACAACCGGCGCGGCGCGCGGAGTTTGGACGCAAGAAGCCGCACCTCGTTGGGTTCTCTTGATAACGGCTCGTGCGATTGATTCTGCGTCTGTCGGGTTGTAGGCTTTGGCTTGGCCCATTTTCATCGAAGAGGTTCCTAAGCAATGCGCTTCAAACGAATTCTTTGCCTGGTTCTGGTCTTGATACAAACCGCCGGGGTACTGACGCAACTAGCAAACGCGCAGGTCGCGCGCCGCCGTCCAGTCCCCCGTCCACAGGTGGCGAATATGCAGCAAGGATTACAAATCAAGTTGAGCGAAGGCTTGCCGGTGACGGAACTGCCGGCGGCGAACCCCCGCGCCGCTGCCGCGCCGCTTGCTGCTGACGAAGCGGAACGCGTGCTGCGGCGCTTGTCGCCGATCAAGACGGAAGCGAGCGACGAACAGGATTTCGCGCTCAGAGAAAAATCGTTGCCGCCGCCGCGCACCGGCAAGACCATCGATGCAGCGTTTCCGCCCGCCGCCGCGCGCGACGCCAACGCACAGCCTGCGAACGGGCCGCTCGAAGTCTTGCGTTACGGCCCCGAAGGCGAGGTGCCGCTGGCGGCGCAACTGAGCGTCACCTTCTCGCAGCCGATGGTTGCCATCACCGCGCACGCCGACACCCTGACCGACGGCGTGCCTGTACGACTGACGCCGCTGCCGCAGGGTCGCTGGCGCTGGGTCGGCGCAAAGACCTTATTGTTTGAGACGGACGGCCACCTGCCGATGGCGACCGATTATCAGGTTGAAATAGTCAAAGGCACGAATTCGGCTACAGGAGCCAGTCTAGCGGCGACCGCAAGCTGGCGCTTCAGCACGCCGCCGCCGCAGGTCAAGCAGTTCTATCCGCAGGTCGGGCCGACCGTTCGTGACCCGCTGATGTTCGTCGAGTTCGATCAGCGCATTGATCCCGCCGCCGTGCTGAAGACGATTCACCTGCGCAGCAGTCGCAATGACTTTAACCTGCGGCTTGCCAGCGCCGATGAGCTGGCCGCCGATGAAATGGTGAGCAATCTGGCGAAGGCGGCGGAGAAGGGCCGCTGGCTGGCTTTCCGCGCCGTCGCCGTTCACGGCGACGGTTTGCCGCTTCCGGCAGACGCCGGCATCAATGTGAGCGTC
>JBBWZK010000293.1:0-7570 GCA_039648975.1 Blastocatellia bacterium | reverse complement strand
GGCGCCGCAGGCGCTCGCTGAAGACTGGCGCGCGGCGGATTATGTTAAAGGCATCGTGACGCTCTGAACTTTTTTGTATTCTTACATCATCAGCCATCATACAAATGAGAATAAGGAGACTCGAACGATGAAGAAGATGATTGCCCGCGCTCAGGGCAAGACGGCGGCTATTGTACTGCTCATTACATTCACCCTGTTGCCGATCAGGTCAGGCGCGCAGGATCGTTTGAAGACCATGCCTGGGTTCGATCAGTACCAGCGCATGAGCAAAGAGATTCCTGATGCGGTCAAGCTCGGCGCGCTCGCCGTCAAGTGGCGGGACGGCGGCAAGGCGCTGACCTATCAGAAAGACGGCAAGACGATTCGCTATGACATCGCCACAGGGCAGGCGACCGAGACGGAGCCGGCGGCGGGCGATGCCGCGCAGAGCGATACTCCGCCGGGCCGTCGGGCGAACGGCGCCCCGGAACGCGGGCGGCAACTCAGTTTCGCCATGTCGCCCGACGGCAAGCTGAAGGCTTTCTACCGTGACCACAATCTCTGGTTGAGCAACGCCGCCGGCGGCAATGAGATGGCCATTACAAAAGACGGCAGCGAGCAGAAGCGCATCAAATACGGCGTTGCCAGTTGGGTCTATGGCGAAGAACTGCGGCAGACGACGGCCATGTGGTGGTCGCCGAACAATAAGAAGATTGCCTTTTATCGCTTCGATGAAAGCCCTGTGACGGACTATTACCTGCAACTCGATCAGACCAAGTTGCAAAGCCGCATGGACATCGAAGCCTATCCGAAAGCCGGCACGCCCAACCCCATCGTTGAGTTGTTCGTCTACGACGTCGATGCGAAGAAGCTGACGCAAGTCGATGTGCGCGACGGCAAGCCGTTCGATAATTCCGTAGTCGGTCACTACGTTTATCACGTCTCGTGGTCGGCGGACAGCAGCGAGTTGCTTTTCAACCGCACCAATCGCCGACAGAACATCATGGAGTTCACCGCCGCCAACCCTGAGACCGGCAAGTGCCGCGCCATCGTCCGTGAAGAATGGCCGGCAAGCTGGACAGAGAACACGCCGGAGATGCGCTTTCTGGGCGACGGCAAGCGCTTCGTCTGGGCATCGGAGCGCACCGGCTGGCGCAATTTTTATCTTTACGATTTGAGCGGCAAGCTGATCGCAACGCTCACCAATCATCCGTTTGAAGTCGCCAACATCGTCAAGGTTGATGAAGCAGCCGGCGGCTTTTATTATCTGGCGCGCGACGGCGACAATCACATGAAGCTGCAACTGCATCGCGTCGGCCTCGATGGCCGGGGCGACCGGCGGCTCACCGATCCGGCGTTCAATCACACGGTAAGTCTCGCGCCCGATGGCCGTCACTTCGTTGATGTAGCGCAAACCCATGACCAGCCGCCTGTGACGCGGTTGATGGATGCAGATGGCAAGTCGATTGCCGAACTGGCAAAGAGCGACGTGACGAAATTCGAGCAACTCGGCCTGAAGCGCGTCGAGTTGATCACTTACAAAGCGGCGGACGGCGTGACAGAGCTTCATGGGTTGCTGCATTTCCCCTCGAACTTCGATCCGAGCAAAAAGTATCCGCTGCTGGTCAGCGTCTACGGCGGGCCGGCGACCAACGGCGCGCGCGAAACGTTTATGACGCCCAATCCGCTGACCGAGTACGGCTTTCTCGTGGCGACGCTCGATTCGCGCAGCGCCGCCGGGCGCGGCAAACGATTCCTCGATGCGATCTATCTGAAACTCGGCATCGTTGAAATTGACGATCAGGCGGCGGGCGTCCGTTCGCTGTGGACGAGGACGTATGTTGACCGGAATCGCGTCGGCATCTTCGGCACATCTTATGGCGGCTACGCCTCGGCGCTTGCCCTGTTGCGTTACCCGGAGGTCTTTCAAGCGGCATCGGCTTCGTCACCGCCGACTTCGTGGTATCACTACGACACGATCTACACAGAGCGATACATGTGGATTCCGCAGGAGAACAAGGAAGGCTACGAGGCCGGCAACGCCATGAATATGGCAGACAAGCTCAAGGGCAGGCTGATGATTTATTACGGCACGGCGGACAACAACGTGCATCCATCCAATTCCATGCAGTTGATTCAAGCCTTGCAGAAAGCCGGCAAGAGTTTTGAAGTGCAGGTCGGCCCGGACCAGGGACACTCAGGCCTGCGCCCTGACCGCATGATGGAGTTCTTCATCGAGAATCTGGTGTTGAGAAATGCCGCGACTTCTTAAATGATGAATGATGAGTGATGAATGATGAACTGAAGAGGAAACGGCAGCCGGATTTTCTATAGACAATCCCCTGCCTTCATTCATCATTCATCACTCATCATTCATCATTTCCCCTACGTGTTGCCTAGGCAATGAGGCGACGGGCATAATCATTTACATTCGACGCTTGTGCTGAAACCAGTAAGCGTCGTGTGCCAGCTCAGCAGGCACGCAGCGGCGCGCGAGGAACCTGTGCCCGGCAAGTCTATCAAGCGTCGCCCTTCACAATCTGAAACCCGTCAGCCGGCTGCGGCAAAGCGACACGCGAAGCCGGATAAAAAAATTCCTGCCGCCATGCGGGCGCTCAAGCATCGCAACTATCAACTCTTTATTGGCGGGCAATTGATCTCGCTGACCGGCACCTGGATGCAATCGGTGGCGCAATCGTGGCTGGTCTATCGCCTGACCGGCTCTTCAATCCTGCTTGGCCTCGTCAGCTTCTGTTCACAGATTCCTGTCTTTCTGCTTGCGCCGATTGGCGGCGCGATGGCTGACCGCTACAACCGGCATCGCATTTTGATCGTGACACAGACCGCTGCCATGTTGTTGGCCTTCGTGCTGGCGGCGTTGACCCTGACCTCCAGCATTCAGGTCTGGCAAATCTTTACGCTGGCGGCGCTGCTTGGGGCGGTCAATGCCTTCGACATTCCGGCGCGCCAGGCCTTCATTGTTGACTTGGTTGGTCGCGAAGATTTGATCAACGCCATTGCGCTGAACTCTTCGATGTTCAATGGCGCGCGAATTGTTGGCCCGGCAGTCGCGGGCATTCTGGTATCGGCGATTGGCGAAGGCTGGTGCTTCTTTGCCAATGCGGTGAGCTACCTTGGCGTGATCGCCGGACTTTTAATGATGAAGATTACAAAGCGCGCCGCCGCCGTGCGGCATGGCTCGGCGCTGGCGCAGATCAGCGAAGGCTTTCGCTTCGTTGCCAGGGCTGCGCCGGTGCGCGCTTTGCTGCTGTTGCTCGGTCTGGTCAGCTTGATGGGGATGCCGTATGCCGTGTTGATGCCCATCTTCGCTGACCAGATTTTACATGGGGGGCCAGCGGACTCGGCATCTTGATGGGTGCGTCGGGAGCCGGGGCGCTCGCCGGCGCTTTGAGCCTCGCCACACGGCAGAGCCCGCGCGGGCTGGGTCGCTGGGTTGCGTGGGCGACTGCCGGATTCGGCATCAGCATCATTTTCTTTGCTCTGTCTCGCCACTTCTGGCTGTCGGCTGCATGTTTGATACCGGCAGGCTTTTCGATGATGGTGCAGATGGCAGCCTCCAATACGCTGATTCAATCGATGGTGCCGGATGCGTTGCGCGGCAGAGTGATGGCCGTCTATTCGATGATGTTCATGGGCATGGCGCCAATCGGCGCGTTGCTGGCCGGCGTTCTGGCAAACCATCTTGGCGCACCGTTGACGGTCGCAATCGGCGGCGCAGTTTGCATCCTTGGCGCGGTCGGCTTCGCGCTGCGCCTGCCGGTCTTGCGCGCTGCCGCACAGCCGCTCTTCATCGCGCAGGAGATGGCCGGCGGCAATCCCGCAGAAGAGATGACGGGCCAGGCGCTGACCAATCTCTCGAAACGCTGAATTCTTATCGCTCGATGGAGAGCCACTGGCGGGCGAACGCAAAACGAAAGCAGGCTGGTTCATGTCATTTACGATTCGCGAAGTCAGCAAGAACGAAGTGGAGGCGTTGCTTCCACTTCTCTTGCTTGCAGAGCCGTCCGAAAGCGCCCTGCGCTGGAGCCTCGACCATCTCAGCGATACCGCCTACGGCATGGAAGAGTCGGGCATGCTTGTCGGCGCAGCTACACTGCGCTGGCACAAAGCGCCTTGTGAAATCATCGAACTGGCCATCGCGCCGGAGCGCCAGGGCCAGGGGCTGGGCAGGCAATTCCTTGAATGGCTGATTGCCGAAGGCCGCCGGCGCGGCAAAGCCGAGATACTGGTCGGCACCGCCAATTCGAGCATCGACAACATCATCTTCTATCAAAAGTGCGGCTTTCGCATGATCGAGGTTCGCCGCGATTATTTCTGGTATCACAGAGAACCGATCATCGAGGATGGCCTACAGGTTCGTGACATGATCGTCTTTGGCTATAACCTGGCCTAACGCGACGCGGCGACATGACAGGCAGAAGACACAGAGACTTGTAACCGTTCAAGCTGTTCCAGAGAGAATTGCTCCAGACGGCATTCATCAACCGAAGGTCAAAAACGAGGACTGGGCCTTACGACCGGTGTTTGACAGGCAAGCCGTCGTAATCGTTACGTGCGTGCTCCGACCTTTACACCGCTTCTCTTTTGATTGATAATTAGCGAGGTAGGATTCTTCAAGCTGATTAATCACCACTGAGCGAGCGTAGTGAGAGAGCCAGAGACCACTATGCAAGTGATGTTACAAGTACAACAAGAGGCGGCGCGGATGTTACGTCGCCACTTGTCCGCCTCTCCTGCATCGGCAGAATTAGTTAACAAAGCGCAAATGTTGGGAGTCACGTTGAGACCCCTCCGCGCGCGGTCCGAGGACTCGCCCCTGGCTTCAGGCTTCACCGTGGAAGTCCCCGACATGGCGACTGCGGAACGTGTTATCAAAGAACTCCGGGACTGCGATGCGGTGGAAGCCGCTTACTTCGTTCCATCAGATGAGCTTCCCTAGCTCATCCTAATCTCATTCCCATGTCTCCTCATCATCTGCCAGACAGATGAATCCGAGGAAAGATGGGGCCAGCCATGTATATTGAACCTCACCAGGGGGCGCTGCATAGGAGGAAATTACGATGACACGGTTGCCACAACGTGAATTAATCGTGATCTTGGAGAGCGCAGTAGCTCTCGGGCTTAATGAGTTACCGGACGCCGTGCCCGAGGTTGAAAGGCTCGCCGATAGGGTGGCCGAAAGCGCGGGCATCCTCAGGCCCGGGTTCCGTAGACCGTCGGTGCGGGCGAGGGAACGTCAGCCGCTTGATTTCTTGCCTGCCCGCAAAGACGAGGCCACGCGTCCGCTCCACGACCTCTCCGCATTCTTCCGCGTAGAAGCGGAGGATGACCGTCTGGAGGAGTTAGCCGAGCGGATTCGCGAGACACCCGGCGTCCTCGCGGCTTACGTTCAGCCCTTTACGGAACTGCCCATATCCGAGCCGCCGAACATCAACCATATGCTCCCTTCGCCCGTGACCCCGCCACAAAACACACCCGATTTCAGTGATAGACAGGTCTACCTGAACGCCGCACCTGACGGGATTGATGCGCATGTCGCCTGGGCGATATCTGGCGGGAGGGGAGAAGGAGTTCAGATTATAGACATCGAATGGGCATGGAATCTAACGCACGAAAACTTGGTTGATCAAGACGTTCCCATCTTTGGGGGCGCTCCCCGCTACCCTAGCGTGCAGGGCGGGAAAGAGGGGCGCAACCACGGGACGGCGGTCATGGGCGTAACGTCCGCCGCCCACAACGGTTTTGGGGTTAAGGGCATCTGTCCCGCCGCGCATGTGCAGACGATTACGAACATCGGCGGGCTAGGGTCCGGCGAGGTCATCCTGATGGCGGCGGAGATGCTCAACCCCGGAGACATCCTCATTCTGGAGATGCATCGCCCTGGACCCCGAGTCAACTTCACGCCCCTCCCCAATAGCCAGCGAGGTTTCATCGCCGTCGAATGGTGGGACTACGATCTCGTGGCCATCCAATACGCCGTCTCCCGGGGCATTATCGTTGTTGAAGCGGCAGGTAACGGCTCAGAAAACCTCGATAGTCCGCTCTACGACTCAAACCCGTTGGGCTTCCCCTCATCATGGCAAAACCCTTTCCGCCGAAACGCCGTCGACTCAGGCGCGATTTTGGTCGGCGCAGGTGCCCCCCCGCCTGGGACGCACGGAAGCGACTACGGGCCAGCACGCTCCAGGCTAGACTTCTCGAACTTCGGCTCGTCAATCGACGCTCAGGGGTGGGGAAGAGAAGTGACCACCTGTGGCTACGGCGACTTGCAGGGAGGGGCGATAGCGGAAGATAAGTGGTACACAGACGAGTTCGCGGGCACTTCAAGCGCGACGCCCATCGTGGCTGGCGCGCTCGCCTGCGTGCAAGGCGTGCGCAAAGCCTATGGCCGCGCACCCTGTACCCCGGCCCAATTGCGAAACTTACTGCGCCAGTACACGGGCACACCGCAACAGGATGGACCGACTGACTCGACCGGGGCGATCATTCGCCCGAAGACGGAGCGGATCGGTCATCTCCCCGACCTCCGGTTGCTTATCATAGAAGCCCTCAACCTTCCTTGACTCAAGAGAGTGGAAGAGAACCGGCGTCTGAGACGCCCTCTTCTTTTGTACTACTCAGGCCGGCAGCAGCGGTTGCGACCCCCTCTGTCGCCCTTGATCTTCCCGGACGATGACCATATCTGACTTTTTGCCTGCCTGTCATCGCGTCGCCGCGTCGCCGTGTCACCGTGTCGTTCCCATAGTTGCTATAATAGGATTGTGCGTCGCCAAGAGAAGAGAGGGTAGTCAAAGCATTGGTAAATCTGAAAAGCCTGAAAATTTATACAAAGTATGCCCGCCAGCACGGGCGACGATTTATTACGCAATGGGTCAAAGAATCGCGCACGCCGATCCCGCCTGCGCCCTATCGGCCTGTGCCCGCAAGCTGGAGCGATGACCAGTTGACGCTTGCATGGATAGGCCATGCGACGGTGCTCATCAACTTTTATGGAACGTGGCTGTTGACTGATCCGGCGTTGCGCCCGCAGGTCGGCGTCAGCCTCGCGGGTGTGACGTTCGGCCCGCGCCGGCTGGTGCAACCGGCGTTGACGATAAGTGAACTGCCGCCGCTCGATGCCGTGCTCGTGTCGCACGCACACATGGATCATTGCGACCTCGGCACGCTCAAACGCTTGCCGCGCCAGACGGCAGCCGTTGTGCAAGCGGGCAATCGTGATCTCGCGCGCCGCTTCCGGCGCGTCAGCGAACTCTCATGGGGCGAGGCGGTCGAGATCAACGGCGCGCGTATCGAAGCCATTGAAGTGAACCACTGGGGCGCGCGGCGGTTGATGGACAAGCATCGCGGCTACGGCGGTTTTCTGATCACCAAGCATGACCGCGCGCTGGTCTTCGGCGGCGACACGGCTTATACGCGAGCGTTTGCGCGATTGCGCCAGCGGCTGCCGCGCGTTGATGTCGCCATCCTGCCGATAGGCGCTTATGATCCGTGGATCTACGCGCACGCCAACCCTGAGCAGGCGTGGGCCATGCGCGGCGAGATGAATGCCACTTACCTGATGCCTATGCAT
>JBBWZK010000273.1:0-26239 GCA_039648975.1 Blastocatellia bacterium | reverse complement strand
AGCGCCGCCCGGACATCGAAGATCTTCCGGCGCATTTCATCCCTTTTGAATTGCTCTTTCAAGCGGCGATCTGCGGCGGCGCGACCGAGCAGATGCGCCGCGCCTATCCAAACGTGGTGCGCGATCTTGAGTCAGTGCTTGAGCAGTACATCTTTCGCGCCGATGCGACAGTCGCTGATTCGCTGATGGCGACGCGGCGCATCTACGAGTTTTTCATCGAACAGCCGTCCCGTGGCGACGCGCAAAACGATCAACCTGATAATAACGGTAGCGGCCAAAGCCAGGGCGAATCAGCCGTCCCCGAAACCGGCGAAACCTCTGATGACCAGCAAACGGTCGAAGCGCGCCAGGACCCGCTCAGTTTCTGGACGAGCAACCAGACGCAGGAGGTCGCGCCCGATAGCGACTTGCTGCAACAACTGAGCGGCGGCGAATCCGTCGTGCAGGATTTACAAAAAGGCGAGACGGCATTCTATTACGAGGAGTGGGATCGCGAGCTTGGCGATTATCGTTCGCGCTGGTGCCGCGTCATACAGCGCAGCGGCGCGCGCGGCGGGCGCAGTTTCGTTGAACTGGTGCGCAGCCGCTATGCCGGCGTCATCTCATCGATTCGCTATCAGTTTCAATTGCTGCGGCCTGAGAACCTGCGGCGCATTCGCGGCGAAGTCGACGGCGAAGATTTTGATTTGCAGGCGGTGATCGATTACGCCCTGGACAAGCGCAGCACGGGCTTGATTGATGATCGTTTATATACGCGCAAGCTGCGGCGCGAGCGCGACGTCGCGGTATCGTTCCTGCTCGATATGTCGAGTTCGACGGCGCGCACCATCAGCCGCAATCCGAACTATCACTATACGCAACCGGGCCAGCGCATCATCGACATCGAAAAGGAAGGCCTGGTGTTGATGAGCGAAGCGCTCGAAGCCGTCGGCGATGTCTATTCCATTCAGGGCTTCACGAGCGAGGGCCGCCGCAATGTGAAATTTTACGTCGTCAAGGATTTCAGCGAGCGCTATTCGATTGACGTTGAAAAGCGCATCGGCGGCATCACTTATCAAAATAACACGCGGCTGGGCGCGGCCATCCGTCACGCCGCCGCGCGGCTCGCTGCCCAGGAAGCGCGCACCAAACTGCTAATTGTGTTATCAGATGGACGGCCTTACGATCACGATTACGGCGACAGCCGTTATGCCCGCGAAGATACGCGAATCGCCTTGAGGCAGGCGCGGATTGATGGCGTCGTCCCCTTCTGCATCACGATTGACCGCGACAGCGAAGACCAGTTGCGCGATATGTACGGTGAGGTGGGTTACACAATCATTGATGACGTGTTGAGTCTGCCGGAACGCTTGCCGGGAATTTATAGCCGCCTGACGACGTAGGCAAAGTCTACTAGAGCAAGGTCACGGGGTAGGCAGATAACTTTGGGTCAGCACTCACGATGGTTGCATCTTCGATGATGCCTTGAGCAATCAATAATCGATCAAACGGATCTTTGTGATGAAAGGGCAAATTATTCAATGCGAAGATATGTTCTCTGGTAACGGGCAGGACTTCCAACTCATTTGCTCGTTCCTGGCTTTCAACCAGGTACTTCAAGGGTAGGCTCAATTTTATCTTTCCCAGTTGAACCTTGATTTGCATTTCCCAGACGCTGACGAGGCTAAGGGATAGATGATTGTTTTCGTCTTCTAACGCTTGTAGCGCGTCCGCTGAAAGTTTTTCCGGCTCATCCGCCCACCAGATAAAAGTGTGAGTATCCAAGAGCAGATTCATTCTTGCCCCATCCAGAACTCATCCGGTAAAGGTTCGTCGAAATCCTGACTTGTCCAAATACTTCCTCGGTTTAGGCCAGCGATGCGCTTTCTTTTCGGTTGCGCTACAGGAACTAAACGAGCTAAAGGCTTGCCATCCTGCGTAATGATCACTTCTCCACCTTCTGAGGCAATAGCAATCAAGTCGGCCAGTTGATTTATCGCTTCGTCGATATTTACAGTTTGACTTGGCATAAACGCCCCCTTTCGCTGACATTATACCATCAGCGCGGAAGTACCTCTACGATGCATTGAATTTGCCTGAACGATTGCCGGGAATTTACAGCCGCCTGACGACATGAGGAGGGGCTAGAGGCTAGGATAAGATCAGCGCTAGCCTCCAGTCCCTAGCCTCTACTCATATCTCAACGCTTCGATGGGATCGAGGCGCGAGGCTTTGCGCGCCGGCCAGACGCCGAAGACCAGGCCGATGCCGACCGAGACGCTCAGGCCGGTGATCACTGCCCACATCGGCACCGAAGCCGGCAGTGCCGGGAAGAACAGCATCAGTAGATAACTCGCGCCCACAGCCAGCCCGACGCCGAGAATGCCGCCTAAAAAGGTCAGCGTCATCGCTTCAAACAAGAACTGGCGGACGATGTCGCGGCCACGCGCGCCGATGGCTTTGCGCACGCCGATCTCTTTGGTGCGCTCGGTGACGCTGACCAGCATAATGTTCATCACACCAATGCCGCCAACCAGCAGGCCGACACCTGATATGGCGATGGCGATCAAACCAATCATCGCAAAGATGCTGTCAAATTGGGTGATCAGCTTGTCAACCGTTTGCAAATCGAAATTGTTCGGGTCGTTGTATTGGACGCCGCGCTGACGGCGCAGAATTTCTTCGCATTGATCGAGCGCTTCGTGAATCTTGCCGGTCTTGGCGCGGATATTGAACATGATCCATTCGCTGCGCGGCGACATCTTGCGCCCTGTGTGATAGGGAATAAAGACCGAATTATCTTCGTCATTCTCGCCCATGAAAAAGGCGACCTTGCGCTTGTCGAGCACGCCGACAACTTCAAACTCTTTGCCGTAAAACTGCACCTTCGAACCGATGATCTGGTTCTGACTTGGAAACAGGGCTTCGGCAACCTGCGGCCCGATCACCATCACTTCGCGCTTGTGCTGGTCGTCAATCTCGTTAAAAAATCGGCCTTCGGAGATATTGATGTTGGTCACGTTGGCATAATTCGCCGACACGCCGCTGATGTTTCCTTGCTTGTATTTGACATCGCCATTCGCAATCGTCCGCTGCTCGCCCTGTAGCCAGAGGAAGACTTGATTCGACACCGCTTCGACTGCCGGAGCCTGATTGCGTAACGCCTCGGCGTCTTCGTCGGTCAGCGGTTTGCGGCTGCGCTCGGCGCGGTCACGCCCGCCCATTTGAATGCCGGTTGAGAGATGAAAAGCGTAGATATTATTCACCCCGAAGTCTTCGACATACTGGATCAGATTGGCGCGCAGCCCGGTCAATATCGATGAAATAGCGATCACCGTTGCCACGCCGATGACGATGCCGAGCACGGTCAGGAAACTGCGAAACTTGTGCGCCCGCACATTGTCGAGCGCCATCGTGAAGACTTCTTTTGAAACGTAGGCTTTCTTCAAGACAGCACCTCAATTCTTGGTCAGCGCGATAATCGGGTCGAGCTTGGAAGCTTTCATCGCCGGATAGATGCCAAAGATCATGCCGATGCCGCCCGAAGCCATAAGCGAGAGGGCGACATAGCCGAGAGAGATGGTCATCGGCACAGGCGTCGATACCGAAATCAACCACGAGATGAGTGCCGCCAGCAGCAAGCCGAAGAGGCCGCCGAAGGCGGCGAGCAATGACGATTCGATTAAAAACTGCATCAGGATATGACTGCGTTTCGCGCCCAGGGCTTTGCGCAGGCCGATTTCAAACGTCCGCTCGGTGACGCTGACCAGCATGATGTTCATCACGACGATGCCGCCGACCAGCAGCGAAATGAAGGTAATCGGCGTCACCACCCCGGCAATCGCGCCGGTAAACTGATCCACAGAATTATTCACCTGCTCAACATCGATCATCGAAAAATCGTCGAGTTGATCGCCCTTCAATTTATGCTTGTTGCGCAGTTCGACGTGCGCTTCATCAATAGCAGTTTTAAACTGCTCGCGGCTCGCGGCCTTGCCGTGAACCTGCAAGCTCTGGCGGCGACCGAACATGCGCTGCCACGTCGTCAAAGGGATGTAAACATTATTGTCCATCGAATTGCCGAACATCGAGCCGCGCTTCTCTTCGACGCCGACGACGGTCATTGGCAGGTCTCTGATCTTCAAGGTCTTGCCGATGGGGTCCAAGCCGGCAAAGAACTTCTCGCGCAGATCATCGCCGATAACGCAGACCATCTCGGAGCGCTCGACTTCGTGGGTCAGGATGAAGCGCCCTTCGGAAATCGTCTTGTCTTCGATATCGGCCATGTTGGAGGTGACGCCTGAAATCAGTGTGCCGAATAGTTCCTGGCCATCATGCTTGAGGTCGAGCACCGTGTTGGCCTGCGCGCCGACTTCCGTGCAGGTGTCGCACTGATGTTGCAGCCACTCCATGTCTTCCCACTTGAGCGGCTTGTTGCGCTTGTTCATGGCCTTCCACTCTTCGTCGGAGAGATGCCCAACCGCCGCCATGCGCGCGATCATGAAATGATTGACGCCGAGCACTTTCGAGACGCGCTCGGTGACATAAGAATTAAGTCCGTTAATCGAAGCGCCGACACAGACGACCGAAGCGACGCCGATGATGATGCCGATCAGCGTCAGAAAGGCGCGCAGCTTGTGCGCCAGTATGGATTGCAGGGCAATTTTCGCAGCATCGAAGTAAAATGAATAAATGGCTCTCATAATTATTAATCACCCAGTTATTGGCTGGCCAATTCGGTTTACGACCCTATAGCTGAGAATGTTTACGCTAATTTATACGCAGAAGAGAGAGGCGGGAATGCAGTAAATCAGTCCAGAGAGTCTAAATTAAACCGCAAGAGAAAGGGAGTGCGGCAGCATTTGGAGTGCTTTGACTTGTCGCAGCTTTTAGCCTTTTTTAGCCTTGGCGAGGAGGCCAAGCGGTGACCACTCACCGCACTCCATATAAGCGAGTCTGCCTTTCCCTTGCCCTCTGATTTAGCGAGTCCAGAGAGTCCAGCGAGTCTCTGGCGCGTGACTCTCCAGACTCTCTGGACTGTTTATCTATTGACGACGAGGCTGCGAGCGATGCGGTCAAAGACGCTCTGATAACTGCCGTATTCATTCGTCGGCGCGACGAAGATCACGTACAGCAATTCTCCATTGCCGGTAAGGGTCGTCAACAGCGTGACGGTTTCAGGTTGTCCCGTAACTTCTGAAACATTTCGCAGCGAGACGGCCAGCGCCTCGCGCCGGCTTATTGTGGTGCGCCAGGGTGAACCCGTGCGGCGCAGATTGGTATTGCCCTGCCCCAACGAATTGAGCAAGTCATCGGTCGCCGATTGCAGGTCGCGGCTCGACGTGCGCGTCAACTCGACCTGCGCCCCATGTGTGAACGTGACGTTGCCGTCTATCGAGCGATAACCGCCCTCGGGCGCGTAAGTCACCTCGTTGTCGTCCGTGCGGATCTCGCGCCAGTTGTCGGGCACCGAAATGCGCACAGCGCCGGTGTCATAGTTGCGATAATTTGATGACGGATAGCCGACGTTGCGTGGATCAACCGGATCATTGTCACGTGGATCAGCCGGATCATTGTCGCGCGGATTACGGCGCGTATTACGATCCGTCCGGCCAGTGTCATCCGGATAGCGACGCGCATTCGTATCCGTCTGATCGTCCTGCGGGTAACGGCGCGAATCCGGGTGAGTTTGATCGTTATCCTGCGGGTAGCGCCGCGAGTCTGGATAGGTTTGATCCGTATCCTGTGGAGACCGGCGTGAATTCGGATACTGCCGGTTATTGCGGCCAATCTCGCTCATCGAGCGGGCGCGCGGCATGTCTCGGAGGCGCGCCTGTATGCGATGGAAATCCTGCGAATCGCGCTCGGCGTTTGGCACATTCAATGAATCCGCTTCGCGGTTGATCGCTTCAAAGCGATTGCCTGGATTCGGGTGATCGCTCATCCACTCCGGCCCGGCTTTGCCGCCCTGTTGTTCGAGGATGCGAAACATATTGGCGAGTTCGTGCGGGTCGTAACCGGCGCGCGCCATGATCTGCGCGCCGAGCGTATCGGCCTGGCGTTCATAATCGCGGCTGTAACGCAGGAAGGCCGCGCCGATGCCCATCTGGCCCGCCGCGCCGACGACCTGGCCCGCGCCGCCGCCGATGACTGCGCCGGCGATTTGCGCCAGCACAGAGCCGACCTGATACTTCTGCGCCTTGGCAGCCTGCGCCGTGCCGTGCCGCAAGGCGACGTGACTGATCTCATGGGCGATGACGCCTGCTAGTTGAGCTTCGTTCTGCGCCGTCTCGATCAGCCCGCGATTGACGTAAGTGAAACCGCCGGGCAAGGCGAAGGCGTTGACGTCCCTTACGTCAACCACCTTGTAAGTATAGCGGAACTCCCTGTGTTGGAATTCCGGAGGAATCGCTTCGGCCAGCCGTCGCCCGATGCGCTCGACGTAAGCTTGCGTTGCGCTGTCATTCAGCAGCGGCATCTGACGTTCAGCCTGCTGCGCCGCCTGCTGGCCGAGCTGCACGTCTTTATCCACGCTATAAGGATTTTTCGGAGCGATAACGCGCGTTTGTCCGAAAACGCCGAGAGGTAAAGCAAGCAATGCCGCCAACAGAGCGGCGCTGGTGCCGGCCCTGAGCTTTCTATTTATGCCCATAACAACCTCCACGAATTCCGCCTTATTGAATCAAGTTTGAAATCGCAATCTCGATGCCACAGGGGAGCTTTCTGCCAAGATCCATTCTATAGGATTCATCCGGCGCGGTAAAAGTTGTAGATTGGTGTTTACTAATTTGACACGGAGACGCGGGAAAGAGAGACGCGGCGACGCGGCGACGCGGCGACGCGGGGAAAGAAAGAGTTGAAGCCAGGCATTCTGCTTGAACGCATCACTACGTCTTGTGATTTCCCTGTCGCCGTGTCGCCGCGTCTCCCTTTCCCGCGTCTCCGCGTCGGCTTTCTCATCGGTAGATGTAGGACTGGCTTTTCTTCTGATCCCAACTCACCGCATCGATGTTTTGCGGGTCGGAGGCGAAAATCTCTTCGCTCAATTTGTCTGTGCTAATGTTCGTGCTGATGTTGACGTAATAGACGATCTTGCCCATGGGGTCGGCTTCGTCCTCGCGGTCGATGATGCGCAATTCGGAAGTAAGCTGATAGCGGTCAAAGATTTCGCGCAGCAACTCGTCCGTCTCATCAACCTTGCGGGTCTTCACGGTCACCTCAAGGGCGCGAAAGACTTGCGCCGGTTCATAGTATTCCAATACCCAGAGCATCACCAGCACGAACAGCGCCAGGATGATGGCCATCTCAATTTTGCCGACGCCTGTCGCCAGGCCGATACCGAGACAGACCAGCAGGACGGTAATCTCTTTGGGATCGCGAATGTTTGTGCGAAACCTGACCAGCGATGCCGCTGCAAAGATGCCGAAGGCGCGCGCCGCATTGTCGGCGACGATCATCATCATCGCCGAGGCGACGACGGCCAGCAGTATCTGTGTTTGCCCGACATAAGGATTGCGCTGCATCATCGGCGTGTCTTTGCGCGGGCGGAAGGCCAGCAGCGAGGTCAATAACGCCGCCAGCGCCAGTCGTAAAGTAATCCGCGCTGCCAGAGCAACGATACCTTCATCCTGCGGCGTGGCATCCGTTTGCGACATCGGAACGCCAGGAATGGGCGACTCACTGGCTGACGGCTGACTCTTTTGCGTAGGGATGGCGGCGGCAGGCGGCGGCGGCGGACTTGTAGCCGGTGACTGCGCCGGCGTGCGCGACATCAGCAGATAAGCCGCCAACACAACAATGGCTACGCCAAGGACGATGGCAGCGACCAGAAGCGCCGGTTTCGGGACTGATTTAATAAAAGCAAGCCCACGCGATTTGCGCCGCCGACGGCTCGTTCCTGCACGGCGTATCGCTTCCTGCGCATCCTGGCGCACGCGACGATAAGGCTCGTCGTCGCGCCATCGCCGGTCTACTTCATCAGACCAATTGTCAAACTCATCTCTGCTGAACCGATCATCACGGTCACGCATAGCACTCTCCTCTTCTCGGTAAAACCGTCGAGTAGCAAAGAGCAATCAATGTGCCTGCTGCTGGCCGCAAGGCGAGTGACGTCGCAAGTCAGAGGATTGGAGGATTAAGCACCGATGTGCGCCAATTACGGACAGCGTCGGGCGGCGCGACGACTCGTCGCCTGGACGCTTTTCATACTGCACCGTTGTTTGAAAGAGCGTCGCTCATTCGACGCCTTCCATCGTTTCAGCCATGAGTTGATCGACCACCGCTTTGAGATCATTGGTCTCGGCAAACTTTCGCAACTGGCGGTCGGCGCTGGTGCCGACTTCCATAATCGTGTGGACGTATTCCAGTTCTTTGCGGCAGCCGAGTTCGTCCACGACATCATCAACAAAATCGAGCAACTCGCGGATCAGGTCGCGCACCGGCACTTCTTTCTGCTTGCCGAAGTCGATCAGCTTGCCTTCGAGTCCCCAGCGCACGGCCCGCCACTTGTTCTCCTGTATCAGGGCGCGGCGATAGAGGCGAAATCCCATGTTCTGCCGATAGAGTTTGTAGAGCTTTGCCGTGACGGCTTGAAAGAGCGCCGCCAGCGCCAGGACTTCATCGATGCGCGACGGCAGATCGCAGATGCGGAATTCGAGCGTCGGGAAAGTCGGATGCGGGCGCACGTCCCACCATATCTTTTTCGGGTTATTGATGCAGTTGGTTTTCAACAACAGATTGACGTAGTTGTTGAACTCCGAATGCGACGAAAAGTAATCGGGAATGTCTGTGCGCGGGAACTTCTTGAAGATCTCTGAGCGGTAGCTTTTCAAGCCCGTGTTGGTTCCCATCCAGAAGGGCGAGCTCGTCGACAGCGCCAGAATGTGCGGCAGGAATTAGCGCGCCGCATTCATGAGATTAATCTGCGCCTCGCGGTCATCAATGCCTATGTGCACATGCATGCCGAAGATCAGCAGCGACTGCGCCAGCATTTGCATTTCGAGGATCAACGCGTCGTAGTGTTCGTGCGGCGTGATCTTCTGGTCTTTCCAGCTTGAGAACGGATGCGTCGAAGCGGCGGCGATGCGTAAATTCTTTTTGGCGGCCAGGCCGGCAACCGTCTTGCGCAGCCGCACCAGTTCGGTGCGCGCTTCCTGAATGTTTTCGCAGATGGCCGTGCCGACTTCGACCATCGACTGGTGCATTTCGGGCTTCACCTGTTCGCCCAATATCATGCGCCCTTCGTCGATCATCTCGGTGATGTGCGAACGCAGTTCGCCGGTCAACGGGTCGATGATCTGAAATTCTTCTTCAATCCCCAACGTAAAGTTAGCCATTCCATTCTCCTGGATTTTGGATTTTAGATTTTAGATTTTGGATTTTGGATTAAGAGAACAAAGCTCGTTGTTCGATTGGGCGTCATCTCCGGCAATCCAAAATCTAAAATCCAAAATCTGCAATCATAGTTGGCACCATGCCTGCGCCCGAGGTGACGTTGGCAAGCGACGAAGATGATAACCGCGTGAAGCCGCCATGCACTTTGCCGAAAAACAGCAGCGGGTCGACGTCGAGCTGTTGTTCGATCATCACGACGCTCCCATCATTCTGATCGATGTAGGGGAACAAGTCGCGTGATGTCGTGACGCGCTCCTGCGCCAGATAATCGCCGGCCAGCGCCTTTTCGATGGCCGCGTCCCATTCGCTCTCGCTCGCTTCCCAACCGATGTAGATGCCGTGTCCGCCATAATCGTCGTTCGGTTTGAGCACCAGGTTGTTGCGCTGCTCGCGTATGAAGCGCAGCAAGTCGATCTCCTGGCCGGCGTGCGTCGTGCGCGCCTCTTCAACGCGGCGCGTCCAGGGAATGTGCAGGGCGATTGCCGTGCGCGCGGCATCAGTGAAGTAGTGCTGATGACGCTCGTCTGTGAGCACGCCGAAGAGCATCTTTTTGTGAACGTACTTGGTGCGAAACGAATTGACGAAGACGGCGGCCTGCTGCAGGTAAGCTTCAATGAAATCCCGGCACTCGTCTTTCTTTTCGAGCAACTCGGTGGTCAGCACGCGGCGATAAACCAGGTCGATGCGAAAATCATTGTGATAAAGCTTGCCGTCGCGCATCTCGACATCGCGCGGGTCGGCAATCGTCGCCTGGTAGCCCTGCTGCTCAAAGTATTCTTTGAACATCTCGAACTCGCGCTGCGTCGGCAAGCCCTTGTAATCCACAATGCCGATCTGCGGGTGCTCGCCTGCGGCCCGCACCTGCCCGTAGATCGTCAGCAAGGCGTCGAGCATCTGCTTGCGGCAATACATCGGCGCGACCCTGTGAGTCTTGCGGAATTTCTGCATGAGCGGCAGTTCCAGAAAGATTTCCGCCGCCACGTCTGCATAAGCGATGCCTGCGGGACATTCGGCATTCAATTCGACGAATTGATAACTGCTCGGCGTTAGAAACGAATCGAGCCGCGCGGTGACTGAAACATCCGCGTAGCCCGGATCGACCGCCACCAGTTGGCGCTCGCCTTCGGTCAGGCCGATCTGTTCAAACATCAATTTGTCCGCCGGCGCGGCGCGTCCGACCTTTTCAATTGCGCTCCAGACCGCTTCGCAGGCGCTGGTGATGCGCTGCCATTCGGCGCGCGTCACGAAATGCGGACGCAGGTAAGGCGTCAGCAGGCGCCCGCCGAAGACAAGGCTCACTTCCTTCAGCCTGGCTTCAAGAAAGTCGCGCGACTCATCGAGCAATTGCGGCTCGCGCTCGATCAACGCGTTATAGTCCTGCACGGCGTCGCTCATCGATTATCCTTTCTACGCGCCGGCAATCTGTCCGACGCCTGGCCGTTTGATTTCGTCGTTGAGAAAATCGATCCAGCGATGCCGCTTCAACGTCGGTTCGCCGTGCAGCGCCGTATCGATGGCGAGATCGGCAACCTTCTCGACCATCCAGTTGAAGTAGACAGAGCCGACCGACCACCAGTCCGCATCCGGCGCAGGATTCATGTAATCAATCGCATAGGGAACGCCGTCTTTGATGGCAAACTCGACGGTGTTGATGTCATAGCCGAGCGCTTCGTTGATCAGAATCGTCTCGCGCCGGACGCGTTCATCCATCGCCGGGTCGAGATAATTATCGATCACGAGATAACGCTGAAAGGCCGGGTCGTAAGGCATGGGGTAAACGTCGCGCTTGCCTATGCAGTACGAGCGAACGTAGTGATCGAAGGGAATATACTCTTGCAGCACCATGCAGTCCGTGCCGCTGGCATCGTACTTCTGCATCAACTCTTCAAAGGTGTTGACGCGCGACACGCCGCGCCAGCCGCCGCCGTCATAGGGCTTGATGAAAGCCGGCAAGCCCACATAATCGAGGATGCTCTGCCAGTCGAGCGGGTATTCGAGGTTGCGCAGGGATTCCGAAACCACGCCTTCTTTATAATCTTTCTGCGGCAGCAAGACGGTCTTGGGGATGGCAATGCCCATGTAGGTTGCCAGCGAGTAGTTGAAGAATTTGTCATCCGCCGTCCACCAGAAAGGGTTGTTGATGACCTTGGTGCCGCCGAGTACAGCCGTCTTCAGGAAGGCGCGATAGAACGGAATTTCATGCGAGATGCGATCAACGATGGTATCGTATTCGACCTTCGCGGCCATGCGCACGCCGCCGACGGTGACGTATTCAGCGGTGACGCCGGCGTTGCGCCGATTGATTTCATTGATGAGCGCCTGCGGAAACGTGCCTTCGCGCCCGACGAGTATACCGATCTTCATGGGTTCCTCCTATCTTTTAACCAGAGTGCGAATTCTATAGTAGTGTTTTCAAAGCGTGCAACCAAAACTCCCTACGGCCAGGGCGTCACGCTTCAGGCGGTGCGCAAAAGCAAGCCGGCGCGGCATTCTCTAATTGATGCGCTGGCCGGCTGCGCGCTGCCGTCTTGCTATGCTAGAATTTTCATGGCTGGCTACACAGTCATTATGTTGCCTCAACAAACTTAAATGGAGTATCAGAGGAGAAGATAACTTGTTACGTTTGATTGGCACCCCTCATTCAACACAGGCAAGGCGTTCCCTGCTTGCCGGTTTGCTCATCGCCGTCTTCGCTTGCACGCCGTTTGCAGCCATGGCACAGGAGAAAGCGCAGGAGAAGCCGGCGCAGAAAGACGCCAAGCCTGACCTCTCTCAGAAAGACGCCGGCAAGCTGCCGACGGAAAAAGATCTCGAAAAGAAAAAAGCGGAAGCCAAGACAGCGCCGGTTAAATTTTCGCCGGTCGAGTTGCTCGTCGAAACCTCTATCCTGGCATACGGCGGGCGCAAGTCGCTCGAAACCGCGCGCGCTGCGATTCAAGAGCAGGGGACGATTCGCCTGGCCAGCGATCAAGGCGATCTGACAGGCGGTTACAACCTGCGCATGATGCGTCGCGAAAAGTCCTGGCAGGATTTACTGCGCGTTGATCTGGAGATCACTCAGCCGGGCAGCGCAGAGGTAAACCGGCCTGCGATTAAGTACATCATCGGCTTCAACGGCGCGAGCGTCTGGTCAGCGCAGAATGGCCAGTATATCACGCTGGGCGCGAGCGCCGAGCGCGCCTTTCGCGCACAATTGACGCACGAGTACAGCGCGCTGTTGCGCTATAAAGAAGACGGCTCGAAGATCGAACTGATCGGCCCTGAGACCCTGGTTGGCGTAGAAACCAACATGATCGACCTGACGACTCCGACCGGCGATAAGACGCGCTTCTGGGTCAGCACCAAAACCTATCGGGTTATTCAGTCCGAGTATGAAATCAAGCTCGACGACAGCCAGCCGCCGACCAAATACCTGCTTAAATATTTCTACACGCCCTTCAAAGTCGTGCAGAATACGCTCGTGCCTGTGCGCCGCGTGATGTCGCAGGACGGCAAGTTCGTGCAGGAGATCACGCTCAACAACGTGATTTATTCGGCGAAGCTCGACCCGGAAATCTTCCAGCACCTGCAAGAGCAATAAGAAATTTTGGATTTTGGATTAGGGGAATAAGTGCATTCGCTTGACCGCGCTTTGTTCTGCCAATCCAAAATCCAAAATCTAAAATCGTTAGAGTCCCAGATATTCAATGACGGTGATGCCGACACGCTGGAAGAAGCGATCCGCCATTGACGGAATGTCGTCGAGGGTCTCATCCAGTGAGAGGCGCTCGACGCGCCACATCGGCAAAAAGACATGGTTCAGCCCTATGTTGCGTTCGCCGCGAACGATCATCTGCGTCCAGTCGTCAAAGGTGTTCAAATCAATGCCGCGCAGAAACACGCCCGCCGCGTTCAAATCGTAAAGCACGCCCCAGAGTTTTTCGCGCGGACTATGCAGATTAACAATCACAGGCGAGCCGGACGTAATCCTTCCGAAGGGTGTGAGATTCATTTCACTCATTGGTTATCCTCTTTGAGCAACTCGTCTATGCGCCAGCTCAACCGCTCGACATAATGATCCGCCTCGCTGCCGAATCCCGATTCGCGGAAGGCCACGCGGCCCTGTCGATCAATGATGATCAACGACGGTACGGCGTTAATCCCCAATGCGGCTTCGCCGTTGATGTCATAAGCGACAGGCAGATGATAGCGGTTGCGTTCGATGAATGGGCGGACGGCGAGCTTGCGTTCGTCTATGCTGATGGCGAGAAAAATCACAGCTTGATTGGCCGCATATTTCCTGACGGCTTCCTGAAAATGCGGCATTTCGGCAACGCAAGGCCCGCACCAGGTCGCCCAGAAAATCAGCACCGCGACTTTGCCTTTGAAGTCTGCGAAGCGTATCTCTTGCTTATCGAGCCGCAGCGCTTTGAAATCCGGCACGGGCATCGCGGTGCGCGATGCGAGCAGCCGGCGCTTTTCTTCATCGCGCATCGCCAGGGTCGGCGTCGTCAAGGCGTGATAACGCTGCAACGCTTGATTGAAGTTGGCGGCGGCTTCCTGTTGCGAGCGACCTAGCTTCGCATAAACCAAAGTCAGGCGTGATTGAATGGTCTGGTTGCCGCGCTCGTCGTCGCTTGCGCCGGCGAGCAAATACCTCGCGGCCTGCTGATAATCGCCCTGCGCCTCGAAAAGCTCGGCAAGCCAGAGCACGCGCGGGCGCAAGCCGAACTCGCGCAGGTCGGCGTCTTTCCAGAGAATGTAGCCATCGCGTTCGACCTGTTTGCTGACCGGTTGTAGCGGGCCGCTCAGTTCTTTGGCCGCTTCCGTGATTCGCCTCTGCCGCAGATGGACGAAGCCGACCGCCATTTGCGTTTCTTCCCGAAGTCTGGCGATGAGCGGCTCGCGGCCTGCGGGCGGTTCAGTGGCGACAAGCGGCGAATCAACCGCCAAGTTCCTGGCCATATTCGCTGCTTCATCAGCGATAGCTCCAGCGTGGTCGAGATCACTTTGTCGTTCGGCGAGGACGAGCGCGACTTTGACCCGCGCGGCAATCATCGAATAGGCCGTCGGCGGTACGTGACGAATCCATGCATCGCCGATAGCGTTGAGACGTGGGCTCGGCGTGTCGGGTTGATTCGCCCGCGTGCGGAACAGATCCGCATAGATCAGCCAGGCGCGACCGTCTTCGGGATAATGGGCGATGAAGGCTTCAAGCAACTCCGTTCTTTTCTGCCGATCTGGTTCAGCAAGCGCACGGCGGCCAACAATATCCTGTGCCCACTCACTCTTCGGGAAATCCGCAAGCACGCGGTCGTGTATCTTCTGCACGGCTTGCTCATCAGCAAGCAACTCGAACCCGCTGGCAGCGATGCCGAGCGCCCGCTCACTTTGGTTTTTCGCTTGCAGCTTTTCAATCTCTGAACGGATGGTCACGGCCTGCGCCTCAAAGTCTGGCCGTTTCATCAGAGATTCCCATTTGACTGGATAAGCCTGCAGGAGACCGGCGTCCAGTTGAATCGCACGGTCGCAAGCCGCCGCCGCTTCCTCATAACGGCCTGCTAAAAAAGCCACGCGGCCAAGCGCAGAATGCAAGTCTGCGCGTTGCGGCGATAACTCGATGGCACGGCGCAAAGACGCGAAGGCTTTGGCCTCAAGCGCGGCGCTTTTGGTCGCCACACTTTTGGCAAAGTAGGCGTTGCCAAGTTGCTCGTAGCGGTCAGCGACACTGGGCTCGCGCCTGAGCGCATCTTCAAGCAACGGAATCGCCTCATCATAGCGGCGTTGCTCGATTAATAACTTGATGACGTTATCAGACGATGGTTTTGCAGATGATGGCGAGTTGTTGGATTGCGGCTGTGCGGGCGCGGCAAGGTGAGCATACAACAACACAAGGTGGATTAAAAATATTCGACGACCCATGCAGGCAATCCCCCACCTGGCTTTCAATCATCGCTCGACGATCAACGCGATGCCCTGGCCGCCGCCAATGCACAACGCCGCGAGGCCGCGATGCGCATTGCGGCGGCGCATTTCATATAGCAAGGTCACCAGCACGCGCGCGCCGCTCGCGCCGATGGGATGACCCAGTGCGATAGCGCCGCCGTTGACGTTGACGCGCGATTCATCTAGGCCAAGCTGACGGACGACGGCGAGGCTTTGCGCCGCGAATGCTTCGTTGAGTTCAAACAGATCAATGTCCGCAAGCGTCAGGTCGGCTTTCTCCAGCGCCCGCTCAATTGCCGGCACAGGCCCCATGCCCATGACGCGCGGATCAACGCCGCCCGACGCATAAGCGACGATCTCTGCCATCGGCGCGAGTTCCATCAAACGTGCGCGCTCGCGGCTTGCAACGACCAGCGCCGCCGCGCCATCGTTGATGCCTGAAGCATTGCCCGCCGTGACGGTGCCGTTCTCTTTCACAAACGCCGGGCGCAATCTGGCGAGCGTCTCCGCCGAAGTTGCGGCGCGCGGATACTCATCGATTTGAAACGCCAGCGGCTCGCCTTTCTTCTGCTGGATGAACACTGGCACGATCTCTTCTGCGAAACGGCTTGCGGCAATGGCTTCGGCGGCGCGGCGCTGGCTCTCAGCCGCAAAGGCATCTTGATCCGCGCGCGAGATGCCGTATTCCGCGGCGATGTTCTCGGCGGTGACGCCCATGTGGCAACCGGCCAGAGCGCAGGTCAAGCCTTCGCTCAACATCGAATCGCTGATCTCGCCGTTGCCCATGCGATAGCCCCAGCGCGCGTCCTTCAACAGATAAGGCGCGCGGCTCATGGATTCGACGCCGCCGGCAACCAACAGGTCAGCGTCGCCTGCGATGATGGCCTGCGCGGCCAGCGCCACCGCTTTCAAGCCTGACCCGCACACCTTATTGACTGTGAACGAGGGCACCGCATCAGGAATCCCTGCGGCGATGGCGGCTTGCCGCGCCGGATTCATGCCGCCACCGGCTTGCAGCACGTTACCCATAATGACTTCTTCGATATCTGCTCTATCAATGCCTGCGCGCTGGATCGCGCCATCGATGACGACACGGCCAAGCTCACTGGCCGGCACATCTTTGAGCGCGCCGCCGAATGAGCCGATAGCCGTCCGCACGCCGCTTACAATAACCGCCTTCGTCATATTCAATCCTCAAGGCATTCGCTTAACGATGAGAGAACCATCAAATAAGAAACGTTATCAGACTGTGGTTTGCCCGTTCTATCCGGTCTTTGCGGGTTTACCGCTTAGGGCTTCTGAACGCGATTGCTCAGATGCCGCGTCGTCTCTTCCGTGACGCTGACGTCGGAAGGAATCAAGCCAGAGGTCTCGGCAGAGCGCAGGGCGGGAGGTTCTGTCCCCCTCTCGATGGCGCTCGGCGGGGCTGGCAGCTTTTGCCTGATCGCCTCGACCTGTTTTTTGCTCACGAACAAACCGTTGATCAGCAGCCCCAGGCCGACAAAAACCGGTATCACCCCGGCGACCCATATACGACTGATGATCTGCGCGGCATCCGGCGGAATCTTGCCGCCTAAGATGATGCCCTGCATAAAGACGAATAGAAAGATCATCAGGCCGATGCCGACACTGGTGGTGATCACACCGGCTTTGATTTCGTTATACCTTTTGACTTCCGGCGTAATGCCGCGCTGCCGGTCAAGCTCTTGTTCGCGTTTATCGCGCTCCGCTTCGGAGAGGAACATTTCGGCAACCCAGGTCTTGCCCCAATCGAATTTGTCGCCCGTCTGGCGGGTGGTGACGACCTGGCGCACGGCCTGTAAATTCGCGCCGCACAGTTTGCAGAATTTCAATTCGTCGCTTTGATTCGAGCCACATTGTGGACAGAACATAAGAGACTCCTATCATAGAGTTCATCAGAGATAGGTTGATTATAGACTCAATGTTCTTTTAGGGTACAGAACATCCTGGGCTTTTCTGTCAATCAGAACCGCAGACCTACATGTCTAGTTAGCCCATTCATCCGTAAAAGGGAAGAGACGTTATCAGACTATCGTCCGACGACGCGGACATCATCAAAAGCCTGGTCGCTCTGCGCATAGCAGAACAGGCCGGCCTTGCCGCTTCTGTATGATGCATCACGCATATCAAATAAAGCTTGTCCGTCGAGACTGGCGCTCAGGTGGTCGCCTTCTGCAGCGACTTCAATCTGCAACTCCGCTGCCTGTTTGTAGGCGCGCGGCTCAGACCAGAGCTCAGTGTATTCAGCGCCATCGCGCTTGTCTAAACGCGCCAGCGGGCCGCCGCTCATGCCATCATCGATAAACAACAAGCGATAAAAATGCTCGGCATCCTTGAAGCGAAAGACCACGCCGAAGCCGTCGTTGTCATTCGCTTTGGCGCGCACGCTAAAGCGGTAATCGCGCCAGCCCGCATCGCCAGTAATCAGCATAGTGCCGTACCAACGACCGATGAAATCACCGCGCCGGCCCCAGATGTTGCTGCGCTGGTGCAGCCAGCCGTCGGCTTCGACACGCCAGACCGAGGGGCCTTCGACGGTTTCCGGATCATCAATCACCGTCCAGCGGTTCAGGTCATTGCTGTGAAATCGCTCGTCCAGCAGGGTGCTCTTGCAGGCTGCCAAAACCAGTGTCGCTGCCGTCGCCAGCACAATCACAGCAAAACGTGCGACCGGAGGCGAGAGCGTGGCCTCCCTGTGTTTGGTTATTTCCTTCACAAAGCGGCGCTGGCTGGTTGAGGCGCTGGCTTGCGCGCCCGCAGCCGTTCGACTTCAACCTTGCCGGATGGGTGGGCTTGATAAAGCACGAAGTTCTCGACCTCTATGCAGGAGAGCGGACTTTCGGCGTCGCCGCTCGTGTCTATGCCGACGCAACTGCCGTGAATGTAAATGCCGAAGCGCCGCGTGCGGCCATCCTTGGGCAAGTAATGTGTCGGCGTGTGGCCGAAGAAACAGATCTTGCCGTCATAGCCTCTGAAGAAGTCGAAATCGCGCGTCCACAACAGCACGTCAGGGTCTGTGTTCGCAGGCGACTGGCCGGGAATCAGCCCTGCGTGAACGTAGATCGCCTGCTCATCTTCATGAAAGTAAGGCAGACTACGCAGAAACTCGACGTGTGCTTCGGGGATGCGTATGTCCGAAACATCCTGCAACTCGTCAAGGTCGAACCCGTAGCCGGTCAAGGTCGCCAGCCCGCCGTTCTCCGGTATGAGCCATTGCAGGTCGCCATAGTCTAGACAGTCGAGCATCATCTGTTCGTGATTGCCGCGCAGGACGACTACGTTCGGATTGTCGTTGGCAAGCTTCATCACGCGGTCGAGGATGCCGGGCGCGTCCGGGCCGCGATCTATCAAGTCGCCGAGAAAAATGATTTTATCTTTGTGAATGTCCCAGGGCACATTGTGTATGAGTTGGTCGAGCAGATTGGGTCGCCCGTGAATGTCGCCGATTACATAAGTCGCCATGAATATACTTTGTCCTTCAATTATATTACTATCTGTCTGCGCGCTTCATCGTTTAGCTTGCATCGCCAGCGCCGCTTTGAATCCGGCGCATGAACGCATTCGCGCGGCGAAAGGCCGTGCCGGTTTGCGCGACCTCGCCATTGGCCAATTCATCGCGCAGTGTTTCAAGCAAGACGATGAGTCGCGCCAGCGTCGCGGCGATTTCATCGCCATTGGTTGCGCAAATATCTTCCCAAATCGACCAGTGACTCGCCGCCAGCCGCGTCATATCCGCAAAGCCCGCGCCCGCCAATTGCAACATCGCGTCATCAACGGCATCGGCGACACTGAGCGCCAATACGGTGGCCAGCAATTGCGGCGCGTGGCTGACCGCAGCAACCACGTGGTCATGGCGTTCGGCGCTCATGACGACTGGCTGCGCGCCGATGCTGCGAACGGCTTCAATGACCAGCTTCAGAGCAATCGCGCTCATGCCTTTCTGCGCCGGCTCATCGGCGATCAACGCATAGGGCGACCTCTGAAACAGGTCAACTCGGGCGTGCGCCAGTCCGCGTTCGTGGCTGCCGGCCATCGGGTGTCCGCCAACGAAATGAGCGTCCTCGGCAAGACCATCGCGCGCGGCGCTGCAGATTGCACGTTTCGTGCTGCCGGCGTCAGTGACAATGGCGCCGCGCTTCACCAGCTTGCCATGCGTCTGCAGGAAATCGAGGATACCACCAACCGGCGCTGCCAGGTAAATGAAATCTGCATCACAAACGCCGCCTCTGGCAAACGCTTCTTCGACTTCGTCGATGATGCCGCGCCGCAGCGCTTCTTCAATGGTCGCTCGATCATCCCAGCCGCTGATGCGCCGCGCCAGCCCAGATGCTTTCGCCGCCATGGCAAACGACCCGCCGATGAGCCCGACGCCGACAATGGCAAGCTTCTCAAACATCATAGGCACTTCACCTGTGCATCAGTTGGTCAAGGCTTCAACGCCAGGCGCGATCTCGCGGTCGACGGCCTGAGCAATCAATCGTAGTCGTTGCATCAGCTTCTCGAACTGCTCGGGCAACAAGGATTGTGCGCCATCGCAGACGGCATTCTCCGGGTCGTGATGCACTTCGATCAACAAGCCATCCGCGCCGGCTGCAACCGCTGCCTGCGCCAGCGGCGGCACTTTGTCGCGCCTGCCCGTGGCGTGGCTCGGATCAGCGACGACCGGCAAGTGCGACAACTTCTTGAACACAGGAATAGCCGAAATATCAAAGGTATTGCGCAAGTATGTATCAAAGGTGCGTATGCCGCGCTCGCATAGGATGACTTCGTGATTGCCGCCCGACATGATGTATTCGGCTGCCAGCAGCGTCTCTTCAATGGTCGCTGCCGGGCCGCGCTTCAAGAGCGCAGGCTTGTTGATGCGACCGACTTCGCGCAGCAGGTTGAAGTTTTGCATGTTGCGCGCGCCGATTTGCAGTATGTCAACATAGCGAATGAACAGCGGAATCTGCGACGGCTCCATCACTTCAGAGACGACCAGCAGATCAAAGCGATCCGCCGCCTGCCTGAGATACTTCAACCCTTCCTCGCCCATGCCCTGAAACGAATAAGGCGAGGTGCGCGGTTTGAACGCGCCGCCGCGCAAGACCTTCGCGCCATTGGCGGCGACGATCTCAGCGATGCGCATCACCTGATCGCGGCTTTCGACCGTGCATGGCCCGGCCATCATGACCACTTCGCGCCCGCCGATGACGACATCTTTGATTTTGATCTGCGTCGGTTCAGGCTTGAAGCTGCGGCTGGCAAGTTTATATGGCGAGGTGATGCGATGGACTTCCTTAACGCCGTCGAGCAGTTCGATGTCGCGCGTGTCGACCATGTGCCCTCCGACTGCGCCGAGCACGGTATATTGCACGCCGGTCGAGCGGTGTATATCGAACCCCAGCTTGACGAGTTTATCGATGACGGCAGATATCTGTTCATCAGTCGCCGTCGCTTCCATCACAATGACCATAGCTCACTCCTGAAAGTCCGCACAAAAGACTCAGCGATTCTTTTTTGGATTATTCAAATATGTTTTTCACTGCAATCGACCAGCCAGCGACAACATCGTTGCAATCGAGCGTGTCAGCTTCTGTCAAGACCACAATATCCGTTAAAGAGCGGTACACAGTAACCACTCGCTTCCGTGGATTGACGACAACCACCATCCTGGCTCTTGCTTCGAGCCAGTCAAATACTTTTTCCTCGACCTCGGCATAGATATCGTGAGGAGATATTATTTCAACAACCAAATCCGGCACCCCAGGCCAATATCCTTTGACCTTGCCAACCTGTTCAAGCCGTTCCCGGCTGACAAAGGCAACATCAGGCGCACGCACTGTGTCTGGATTAGACGTGATCAGGAATCCAGTTTCCGCAGCATACACTCTGCCCAATTTGTTTGCTCTGGCGTGCTGATCAAGAGGCGTTGAAATGTTGATAGCAATTCCGCCATGCTCATGGCTAGCTGGGGCCATTTTCTTCAGTTCTCCTCGGAACAACTCATATCGGAATCCATCGTCTGGGCGACGAAGTAAATCATCTGCTGTCATCCATGAAGTAGCTGCCGTCATACTGTAACCTCGCAACTAAAAATAATACCATACTGATTGGTTGAGCTTGGAATGGATTGCCATAGCGCGTCAGGCTCAACAGCGCCAATGTCAAACATTCTATCAAGTATTATCGCCGCTATCGGTGATTCTGGCTTCGTGATGCAGATAGGTTACTTGCCCCGCCGCTTTTTCTTCTGATCCGTCTTTGCCTCTGGCGATGGCTTTTCTTCCATTTCAAGTTCGACCGTGACGCGCTCGATGCGGCGCGATTCGTCAATGATGCGCTCGAAGAGTCGCTGCATGCCTTCGTCATCAAGCGGGCCGCGATTGATGCCTGTGACGTGTTCGATGACCTGCTTCTCGCGCGCCGGCGTATAAACCGGCTGGCCGATCTCGCGCTTGATGCGGCCAATCTCAATGGCGCACTTCGAGCGTTCATTCAGCAAGCGCACCAGCGCCTCATCTATGCGATCAATTTCGTCACGCCAATCTTCGATGCTCAATTTTGCCTCGCCTCTTTGAAGTTTCAGTTTAGTCTCGCCAACGAACGCCAACAAGACTATTCACTTTTCTGAGCGGCGTGTGACCGCAAATCGCGCGTCAGCCTGCCGACGCTTTCAACCAGCGAACTCTCGCCTGCGTGCTCTGCAATCTCGGCTACTATACGACTGCCGACGACCGCTGCGTCGGCGTGCTGCCAGACTTCGGCGACGTGTTCAGGCGTCGACACACCGAAGCCGACGGCTATCGGCAAATCGGTGAATCGTCTGACACGCCCGACGAGATGGCTTGCCGCATCAGATAGACTCTGCCGCACGCCCGTCACGCCGGTGCGCGACACCGCGTAAACGAACCCGCTACAGGCGTCGGCAACCCGCTTGAGGCGCGCATCCGTGCTGGTCGGCGCGACGAGAAAGATCGTGTCAACCTCCACGGCGCGCATCTGTCGAATGAAATCATCCGCCTCTTCCGGCACCAGGTCGGTGACCAGCACGCCGTCAATACCGGCATCTTTCAGTTCGCGGCCCAGTGCCTCTTCGCCGAGCGACAGCAGCGGATTGAAATAGCTGAACAACACGAGGGGAATCTCGCTCTGCCGGCGAATGCGCCGCACGAGGTTCAAACAATCGCGCACCGTGACGCCATTGCGCAAGGCGCGTTCGGACGCCCTCTGGATCACCGGCCCATCCGCCATGGGATCGGAAAACGGCACGCCCAGTTCGATGATGTTCGCGCCGCTCTTTTCAAGCTCAAGAATGATCTGCGCGGTGGTCTCCAGATCGGGATCGCCGGCGGTGATATACGGGATGAAGGCTTTGCGATTTGCATGTCGCAAAGCGGCAAACTGGTCAGCGATTCGCGTCATCGTTAGCCCTATCGGTTCAGCATCAACTCGGCAGCCGTGTTGACATCCTTGTCGCCGCGCCCCGAAAGGTTGACGATGATGATGGCCTCGCGCGGCAAACGGGGCGCGGTCTTGATGACTTCGGCGACGGCGTGCGAGCTTTCGAGGGCCGGGATAATACCTTCGAGTTTGGCCAGCAATTCAAACGCTTCGAGCGCCTCTGTGTCGTTGGCCGAAGTGTAATCAATCCTACCCAGATCGTGCAGGTAGGCATGCTCCGGCCCGATGGCTGAATAGTCCAGCCCCGCCGATACCGAATGCGTCAGCGCCACCTGCCCGCCTTCATCCTGCAAGATATAGCTGCGCGTACCCTGCAAGACGCCGGGCCTGCCGCCGCTGAAACGCGCCGCGTGCTCGCCAAGCTTCAATGAGTGGCCGCCGGCTTCGACGCCGATCATTTTCACTTGCTCGTCGCCAATGAACTCGTAGAACAAGCCTATCGAATTGCTGCCGCCGCCGACGCAAGCGATCAGCAATTCCGGCAGGCGTTTCTCAGATTCAAGAATCTGCGCGCGTGCTTCGCGGCCAATTATCGATTGAAAGTCGCGCACCATCGCCGGGTAAGGATGCGGCCCCAGCGCCGAGCCTAACAGGTAATAAGTGTTTGTAACATTCGTCACCCAATCGCGCAGGGCTTCATTGATGGCGTCTTTGAGCGTGCGGCTGCCGGCTTCGACGCCGACGACTTGCGCGCCGAGCAGTCGCATGCGAAAGACATTGAGTTCCTGCCGTCGCATGTCTTCCGTGCCCATGTAGACGACGCAATCCAATCCCATCAAGGCGCAGACCGTCGCGGTCGCCACGCCGTGCTGTCCCGCGCCGGTTTCGGCAATGATGCGTCGCTTGCCCATGCGCCGCGCAAGCAATGCCTGGCCGATGGCGTTATTGATTTTATGCGCGCCGGTGTGGCAGAGGTCTTCACGCTTCAGATAGATTCGCGCGCCGCCGAGGTGTTCGGTCAATCGCCCGGCAAACATCAATGGCGTTGGCCGCCCGACGTAGTGTTTCAACAGGTAGGCGAACTCCTCTTGAAACTGCGTGTCGCGCTGCGCCTCATCATAAGCGGCAACCAGTTCCTCAAGCGGCTGCATCAACGTCTCCGGCACGAACTGGCCGCCATACGGTCCGAAGTGGCCGCGCGCATCCGGCAGATTATATGAATGTTGCTCTTCGACTTTACTCATCGCGATTCCCTGTTTTCGGCACTCAATCAATCTCACTTGCGACCAGCGCATTGGCGCGCGTCACTTCAAGCATGAACTCGCGCAGCTTGCGCAAATCCTTTCTCCCCGGCTCGGCTTCGATGCCGCTGCATACATCTATGGCGGCGGGGCGCACGGTGGCGATGGCTTCGGCAACGTTTTCAATGCGCAAGCCGCCGGCGAGCATGACCGGCGCATAACGCTTCGCTTCGGTTGCCACTTGCCAATCGAAGCGATGGCCTGTGCCGCCATAACTGCCTTTGATGCTCGCATCGAGCAGGATCATAGGAACGGCGTATTGCTCAATCACACGACAATCGAACGCCTCACCGACGCGCAGCGCTTTGATGACCCGCAGCGAATCGAAGCTCTGGCAAAATGCCGGCGGCTCATCGCCATGCAGTTGAATCGCTGGCAATCCAACTAGCGCAGCAATCTCGATGATGCGCTCACGCTCCTCATTGACAAACACGCCGATGAGCGACACCAGCGGCGAGAGTCGTCTGGTGATTGCTTTCGCATCAATGGGCGCGATGTAGCGCGGGCTGCGCGGCCAGAAATTGAAACCGAGCGCATCGGCTCCGGCTTCGATGGCCGCTTCAGCCTCTTCGCGCGTGCGCACGCCGCAGATTTTAACTTTGACTCGACTCATCGCCCGCCTCGCGAATCAATTGCCGCAACGCGCTGCCGGGATTTGCGGCGCGCATGAACGTCTCGCCGACCAGGAAGGCAGAGTAGCCTGCATCACGCAATCGCCGTAGGCTGTCGCCACCGGCAATGCCGCTTTCGCTGACCAGAATCGCAGCAGCAGGCGCGAGCGGCGCAAGATCGAGCGAAGTTCGCAGATTAACGTTGAAGGTCTTCAGGTCGCGGTTGTTGACGCCGATAATCTTTGCGCCGGCGTTTGTCGCGCGCCGCATCTCATCCGCTGTGTGTATTTCAACCAGGGCATCCAGATTCAACTCCGAGGCTAGCGCCAGCAAGCGGCCCAATAACCTCTCGTCGAGAATGGCAACGATGAGCAACACCGCATCCGCGCCCGCCGCCCGCGCTTCGTAGAGTTGATAATCGTCAAACAGAAAATCTTTTCTGAGCAGCGGCGTCGAGATGGCCGCGCGAATTGTTCGCAGATGATCGAGCGAGCCGCCGAAGTAATCTTCTTCACACAATATGCTGATTGCCGCCGCGCCGGCGTCCTCGTAACAATGAGCGATACGCAATGGATCAAAGTCTTCGCGAATGATTCCCTTCGACGGCGAACGCTGCTTGATCTCGGCAATGATGTTGATCGAGTCGGCGCGCTTGAGATGGCCGGCAAAGGTTGCGGCTGGCCGCGTGACTTGCGCGCATTGCGCCATCAACTGGTCGAGCGGCAACTGCGATCTGGCTTGACCGAGCCGCGCCGCCTTCGTGTCAACGATACGGTCGAGGATGCCGCCGGCTCGCACGACGCCGGCTGGTCGCTGTTCGGTTCCGCTCGCCAATCTGATCTTCTCCTTAAAGAGTAGGCCAGGCTACATATTCAGGAAATTTTCGAGGAGCGCCTTGCCGTGCTCGGTCATCACCGATTCCGGGTGAAACTGCACGCCTTCGATGGGGAAATCGCGGTGCCTGACTCCCATGATGATACCGTCAGGGGTTGTCGCCGATACTTCGAGCATCGCCGGCAAACTCGCCTTCTCGACGATCAGCGAATGATAGCGCGTTGCCTTGAAGCGGTAAGGCAAGCCGCGAAAAACGGTCGCCGAATCATGGCAGATTTCACTCATCTTGCCATGCATCAGGTAAGGCGCGCGCACGACTTTGCCGCCGAACGCCTGGCCGATGGCTTGATGACCGAGGCAGACGCCGAGGATCGGCATATGGCCCGCGAAGGCGCGAATCGCCTCAAGCGTCACGCCCGCCGTATCGGGCGTTCCCGGCCCTGGCGAAATCAACAGGCGCTCCGGCTTCAACTCGCGTATGCCGTCGACCGAGATCGCGTCGTTGCGATAGACAACCACCTCTACGCCCAACTCGCCGAGGTATTGGACCAGGTTATAAGTGAATGAGTCGTAGTTATCGATGACCAAAATCACGCCGTTATTCTAGCAGGCGAGCCGGAATGTGGACAATCGCGTCAACTAGATCGGTTTTCACATCGGTGTACGGCATAGGAGGAGCGGCCTGTTTTGGAGTGCGGCGACTGCTCGCCGCTTTTAGCCTTTGCCAAGACGCAAAGCGGTGACCACTCACCGCACTCCAAATTGCTCCGCTTGCCCTACATCCCATCGCAA
>JBBWZK010000260.1:0-9643 GCA_039648975.1 Blastocatellia bacterium | reverse complement strand
TAATGACATGGCCGCGCGCGTCGGTGACGATCACCGGCTCGTAGAGCGAATCGATCACCGCGTCGGCTTTCTTTTGCTCCAGCAGCAAGCGCCCGTAATCCGAGCGGCGCAGTTCGCGCAGGCGGACAAGCATGCGATCAAACTCGTCTGCGAGCACACCGATTTCATCCCTTGAAGAGATATGGATGTGCTGATCGAAATCGCCTTCGCCGATGCGCCGCGCCTTCTCGGTGAGCGTCGCTATCGGCTCGCTGACGTAGCGCGTGAAACGCCACGCGAAGACAAAGGCCAGCACCAGCGCCAGCGCCGACGTCGCAAGCATCGGAAGCTCTGCACGTCCCAGGCGCACGAGATGATAGATGCTCCAGGCGCTCACGCCGGAGAGCATAAGAATAATCAGCCCGTAACCGAACGCCAGTTTTGCTCTGAGACTGTTCATCGTTTGATCACATCGGATTCCCTGGAAGCGCGGGCATCTTGCCCGCAAGGTTTCGCATACGGAATACTAGCGGGCGAGACGCCCGCGCTCCCAGGGAGTGGCTTGCGCCATTTCATTTTCGACCTGCTGCGTCGTCGAGCGCCAGATTCAATTCAAGCACGTTGACGCGCGGTTCGCCTAGCAATCCCCATTGTCGCCCTTCTGTATGCTGGCTTACCAATCGCCGCACATCGTTTTCGCTCATCCGGCGCTCGCGCGCAATGCGCGGCACTTGAAACTCAGCCGCAGCCGGCGTGATGTGCGGGTCAAGCCCCGAAGCCGATGCCGTGACCAGGTCAATCGGACTCGGCGCATCAGGATTTTCTTCTTTGAGCGCATCGGCAGCCGTCTTCACGTTGGTCTCGAAAAGCTTACGGCTCGTCGGCCCCAGGTTCGTGCCGCCCGACGCCGTCCCGTCATAACCGCTGCCTGCCGCCGAAGGCCGCGAATGAAAATAACTCGGCCCGCTGAAAGGCTGGCCGATCAGCCGCGAGCCGATCACCTTGCCATCTTTTTCAATCAGACTGCCCGCCGCCTGTCTGGGGAAAATAACCTGCGCCAGTCCGGTCACGACCAGCGGATAAATGATGCCCAGCAATACCGTCAACACGACGGTGATGACAATGGCCGGATAGATTTGCTTTGTCAGTTCCATTCCATTTCCTTTCGCGCTACGTCACGCCAGGTGGAGCGCGGTGATGATCACATCGATGATCTTGATGCCGATGAACGGGATGATGATGCCGCCCAGGCCATAGATCAACAGGTTGCGCCTGAGCACCGCCGCCGCGCCCATCGGGCGATACTTGATGCCGCGCAGGGCCAGCGGAATTAATGCCACAATGATCAGGGCGTTGAAGATCACCGCCGAGAGAATCGCCGACTCAGGCGTCTGAAGCTGCATGATGTTCAGCGCCGCAAGCGGCCCCGACCGCGCGCCTGTGAGCGCATACACCGTCGAAAACATCGCCGGGATGATGGCGAAATATTTCGCTACGTCGTTGGCAATTGAAAAGGTGGTCAGCGCGCCGCGCGTCATCAGCAGTTGCTTGCCGATCTCGACGATCTCGATCAGCTTCGTCGGGTTCGAGTCGAGATCAACCATGTTGCCCGCTTCTTTGGCGGCCATCGTGCCGGTATTCATCGCCACGCCGACATCGGCTTGCGCCAGCGCCGGCGCATCGTTGGTGCCGTCGCCGGTCATGGCGACGAGCTTGCCTTCGGCCTGCTCGCGTTTGATGAGCGCCATCTTGTCTTCGGGTTTGGCTTCGGCAAGAAAATCATCAACGCCGGCTTCGCGGGCGATGGCGGCGGCGGTCAAAGGATTATCGCCGGTGATCATCACGGTCTTGATGCCCATGCGTCGCAGTTGATCGAAGCGCTCGCTGAGGCCGCCTTTGACAATGTCTTTCAAGTGTATGACGCCGAGCGCACGTTGGTGGTCGGCAACCACGAGTGGCGTGCCGCCCGCCGATGCGATGCGTTGCACGATGGTTTGCATCTCCAGGGGCACTCTGCCGCCTTCCGTCTTGATGAACTCGGCAATGGCATCCGCCGCGCCTTTGCGAATCGCGCGGCCATCTAGATCAACGCCGCTCATGCGCGTCTGCGCCGTGAAGGCGATGAAGTGCGCTTCGCGCGAGGCCAGCTCGCGCCCGCGCAGATTGTATTTCGATTTGGCGAGCACGACGATGGAGCGGCCTTCGGGGGTTTCGTCCGAAAGTGAAGACAACTGTGCGGCGTCGGCCAGGTCGCGCTCATCAACGCCGCCCACCGGAATGAAGTCGACGGCCTGTCGATTGCCGAGCGTGATGGTGCCTGTCTTATCGAGCAACAGCGTATTGACATCGCCCGCTGCTTCGACGGCGCGGCCTGACATGGCGAGCACGTTGTGTTGAATCAAACGATCCATGCCGGCAATGCCGATGGCCGATAGCAAGCCACCGATGGTCGTCGGGATCAAACAGACGAGCAATGCCACCAGCACAGTGATCGACGGTGGCGCGGCGGCGGCAAAGCTGCCCGCCGCTGCCGCCTGATCGACGCTATAGATCGCATAGGGCAACAGCGTGACCACCGCCAGCAGGAAGATGATCGTCAATCCGGCAAGCAAAATGTTCAAGGCGATTTCGTTCGGCGTCTTCTGGCGCTCGGCGCCTTCGACGAGCGCGATCATGCGATCAAGAAACGTCTCGCCGGGATTCGAGGTGATGCGCACCTTGATCCAATCCGACAGCACACGCGTGCCGCCGGTGACCGCCGAACGGTCGCCGCCGGATTCGCGAATGACCGGCGCAGATTCGCCGGTGATGGCCGATTCGTCTACAGAGGCGACGCCTTCGATGACTTCGCCATCGCCGGGGATGAACTCGCCGGCGCACACCAGCACGACATCGCCTTTGCGCAACTGCGGTGCGGCGACCTGTTGCGTCTTCACTCCTTCAATGCCGCTGCCGGCATCGCCGATGATGCGATTGGCGATGGTTTCGGTCTTCGCGCGGCGCAGCGTATCGGCTTGCGCTTTGCCGCGCCCTTCGGCCATCGCTTCGGCGAAGTTGGCAAACAGCACAGTGAACCACAGCCACAACGCTACCTGCACGGTGAACAGCAGGTTGCCTGTGTGACCCTGCGCCATATCGCGAATGATCAGCAGCGTCGTTAGCACGCTGCCGACTTCGACGACAAACATCACGGGATTGCGCGCCACCTGGCGCGGGTCGAGCTTGATGAACGCGTCCTTAATCGCGCGCTTCACTATCGCCGGATCAAATAGAGGCCGCTTCTGCGCCCTTTCTGTCATTACCATCTCCTCAATCCATGACTTGCTGGTCTGGTTCTCTGTAGTCCCGTAGGGACGCAATGTTTATAGTTAAAGACGTAGAGAGAAACGCCGAGTCCCGTAGGGACGTAATGTTGACATTGCGCTCCTAACGGAGCTTGAAACATCAATGGCATCTTTGACTATAAACATTGCGCTCCCAACGGGGCTTCCTTTTCTGACCGCCTCGAAACCTTTCAGCTAGCCTCGAAGCGAATCCTTCTTTTTGTCAAAACATGGTTCCCGACTGCATCAGGAAGTGCTCGACGATTGGCCCGAGCGCCAGCGCAGGGAAAAAGGTCAATGCGCCGACGATCAGAATGACGCCGATCAACAACACGACAAACACCGGCGTGTTCACAGGGAACGTGCCGACGGTTGGCGGCACGATCTTCTTGGCCGCGAGGTTGCCGGCAATCCCCATCATCGGGATGATCATCAGGAAACGCCCCGTCAGCATCGCCAGCCCCAGCGTCGTGTTGTACCAGTAGTTGTTGACGGTAATGCCGCCGAAGGCCGAGCCGTTGTTGCCTGTGGCCGACGTGTAGGCGTAGATGATCTCTGACAAGCCATGCGGCCCGCCGTTGTTGATCTTCGATGCGCCATAAGACGCAACGCTCGCCCATGCTGAAAAACAGAGGATCGACAGCGCGAAGATCAACGCGTACAGCATGGCCATCTTCACGTCTTTCGATTCGATCTTTTTGCCGAGATACTCAGGCGTGCGCCCGACCATCAGGCCGGCGATGAAGACCGTCAGCACGACCATCACCAGCATGCCGTATAGGCCCGCGCCGACGCCGCCGAAGATGACTTCGCCGAGCATGATGTTGAGCAATGGAATCATGCCGCCGAGCGGCGTGAACGAATCGTGCCACGAGTTGATCGCGCCGCACGAAGCGTCGGTCGTGATAGTGGCAATGATCGCCGAGTTGGCGATGCCGAAGCTCTCTTATTTGCCTTCCATATTGCCGCCGGCCTGCTCGCCGCCGTTCGTCGTAATTGTGGCTTGCGTTACACCATATTGGTTGAAGTTCGGGTTGCCGCGCGCTTCAAAGGTATAGACGACGAAGAAGCCGATCAAAAATAGAAGCGACATCGCCGCGAAGACCGCCCAGCCGTGCCGCTGATTGCCGACCATGCGCCCCAGCGTGTAGGTCAGGCCGCCGCCGAGGGCGAAGATGGCGACCATCTCAAGAAAATTCGACAGCGGCGTCGGGTTCTCAAACGGATGCGCCGAGTTGGCGTTGAAGAAGCCGCCGCCGTTGGTGCCAAGCTCTTTGATGATCTCTTGCGACGCCACAGGCCCCTGTGCGATGGTCTGCTCGGTTATCGTGTTGGTTGTCGTTGTGCCATCGTCGTTCGGCGTGTCGACTTTCAGCGGCTCAACCAGTGTGGCCGTCGTGTAAGGCTTGAGGTTCTGCACGACGCCTTGCGACACCAGCAGCAATGCGCCGGCGATGCAAAACGGCAGCAGCACGTAAAGCGAGCAGCGCGTCAGGTCAACCCAGAAGTTGCCTATGGTACGGGCCTCGCGCCGGGCGATGCCGCGAATGAAAGCGATGGCCAGCGCGATGCCAGTCGCCGCCGAGACAAAATTGTGAAACGCCAGTCCCGCCATCTGCACGAAATAGCTCATCGTCGATTCGCCGGAATAGGCCTGCCAGTTGGTGTTGGTCGTGAAGCTCGCCGCCGTGTTGAAGGCGAGGTCAGGCGCAAGGCCGGGAAACTGCTGCGGGTTGAACGGCAGAACATATTGCAGGCGCTGAAGCGCATAGAGCACCAGCAGCGACACGACGCTGAACATCAGCATCGCCGCCGTGTAGGTCGTCCAGTGCTGTTCACGCTCGGCATCAATCCGGCACAGGCGATAAATCAGCCGCTCGACGGGGCCGAGCACACGACTCAGAAAAGTCTTCTCGCCGGAGAATACTTTTGTCATGTAGACGCCGAGCGGCCTGGTCAGGACAAGCACGGCCAGAAAAAAGACTGTCAGTTGCAACCATCCATTGAGTGTCATTTTTAACTCCTGATAACAAGTGACGAGTGACAAGTGACAAGACAAAGTCGCTTGCGTGTTGCCGTCACTTCATTGCGCGTTCCGGTCAAACGTTCCCCTCTCCTGCTTCCCTCTTGTCACTTGTCACCTCCTCAAAACTTTTCCGGTTTGAGCAGCGCATAGAGCAGGTAGACCAGCAGCAACACGGCGATCAGCCCGCTGACGATGTATTCGGCATTCATGGCTTTTTCCTCGCTTCTCTTCGATGGCTCAGGCGCAGCAGCGCAGCGACATACAGAAACATCGCCAGCAAGATGCCGCAACTGATGATCTCCTCTGAACTCATAGCCCTCCTGCTCAGACGCGCTCGCAAAAGCGCACGTACCAGAACGCCAAGGCAAAGAACACAACGACCAGTGTGATGAAGATCACGTCTAACATTTCCATCTCTCCTCTGACATCCTGTTTAGCCTCCGTTTGCAGTCTTGCGCCGCTCCGACATCGCCTCAGTTGAAGTTGATGCCGAGGGCTGTATAGAAGAAGTGATTGCCTTTGCCGGCCTCCGCATTGCCGATTGAATAGCCGCCGTACAAGGTGACTTTGGGATGTGTTTTGATGTAGAAGCCGGGCGTAAAGTAGCCGCTGGCGTGTTTGCCCGTGAACCAGTCTGCCTGCACGGTGAACTTTGAATTGACGGCGTGCTCGAAGCCGAATTGACCGCCGGCGCGGTGCGCATTGGCGGCCACTACGTTGGGACTGAAGTCATAACCGCCGGCGGTCAATCGCGTCCTGCCGCCATTAAATGACTTGCTGATCTGCGCGTAGACGTAGTTGCCCGCCTCGTAAGTTTGGTTACGCACGGGAATGAACAGATGATCACCGACAACGAATGACCAGCCGTTATCTTTGCCCTGATAAACTCGCCATTTGATGACCGGGGAGAGCGTCGTCATATCAGGGCCGGGTTGAATGTTGCCGTTGACGTTCAAGCCGATTTCTATATTGCTGCCTACGCCGACGACGATGCGCGGCACGAAGGATGAGAAACTTTGAACGATGTTTCCGGCGCTATCATTCGGCTTCCAGGTCACGTCGAGTTCGCCGTAAACCTTCGTTTTCGGCAGCACGTCAGAACTCGGCACATTGAAGATGGTCTGCTGTGCGCGCGCCTCCATGAAGGCGGCGCAGGCCAGCATGAAAAGCATCGCGGCCAGACAATTTTCCCATTTAACAGTCAACGAAATCTTCTCCTCTACTCGCTTGCAGGGACGCAGCAAAACTGACTTCTCACCTGCTCACCCGCCTCGTTGCACATTCAAAGTGTTGATCATATGTTCGACCGGCGATCCATTCCCGGCGTAGCGAATGAAGAGGGACTGGCTTCGATAGGGCGGGCGAAGGCGTCTTCGCTATCCGACTCTGTATCCGGGTCAGGCTCGCGTTTGTCATCGTTGAGCCGCAAGAGATAAACGCCATGCGGTCTTTGCCTGCGCCTGCCGATAAGCATCAAGCCATGACGCAACAGCAGCAGAACGACTGCCAGCAAAAAGATACTGCTGATTCCCATCGTTTCATTCGACATGGAATTGCCCCCGTCGCCTCTGCGCAACGTTTTCCGGGCGACCATGTTTATGCTAGAGCGGCGCGCATAAGAATGGTGTAAAAGGTTTATAAAAGGTTTATAAAGATGGAGCCTTACCGGCGAGCTTCAGAAATGATGAAGAAAGTCGGATGATCTATAGTCAATCCTCTGCCGTTTCCTCCCTCATTCACAGGGTTATTCAATTCTGCCAAGGATGAAAGAAAGCAAACCACAGGAGACACAGAGACACGGAGGAAGCACAGAGTTTTCTCCGTGTCGTCTCCGTGCCTCCGTGTCTCCTGTGGTTTATTGGCTCATTGATGTTGAGAACTGCATGGCCCTGCCTCATTTCACATTCATCATTTTCCCTTGCGCCTCTCGGTGTCTCGCAATAGGATTCGCCCTGCGATGCATTTCTGGCAAATCGTCCAAATGGCGGCGGGTGTGAATGGCGGTCTCACCTGGCTGATACTCGGCTTTATTGCGGCGGCGGTCGCGCTGTTCATTCTTGCGCCCGGCGAACGCCGCAACATTCGCGCCGCCGTACTGCTTTTTGGGCTCTCTTTCGCCTGCTTGCTCGCGGCCAGCACGGTGGTTTATTTCGGCGGCAGCCTTGAAAGCTTCGGCTTTCGCTTCCTGCGTCTGGTTGCGCTGTTCGCTGTCAGCATCGCCGCCATCAACTTGGCAAGCGTCCTCATCTTCTCCGTGCTCATGCAACCGCTGCGGCTGACGCCACCGCGCATCCTGCGCGACCTGCTCGTCGCCCTGGCCTACATTGTGGCGATCATTACTTTGCTGTCGCACAGCGGCGTTGACATCGCCGGCGTCGTCGCGACTTCGGCGGTCATCACGGCGATCATCGGTTTCTCGCTTCAGGACACGCTCGGCAATGTCATGGGCGGCCTCGCCTTGCAAATGGAGCACACGATTCACGTCGGCGACTGGGTGCGCATCGATCAGCAGGAAGGGCGTGTGCAGGAGATTCGCTGGCGGCAGACTTCCATCGAAACGCGCAACTGGGACACGGTAGTGATTCCCAACAGCGTGTTGATGAAGTCGCAGGTCGTCATCTTAGGCCGGCGCACCGGCCAGCCCCGACAACATCGCCAGTGGGTCTACTTCAACGTCGATTATCGCTATGCGCCGACGCAGGTGATCGCGGCGGTCGAGAAAGCCTTGCGCGCCGAAGCCATTGCCAACGTCGCCAGCCAACCGCTGCCGCATTGCCTGGTCATCGATTTCAAAGACAGCTATGCGTCCTATGCGGCGCGTTACTGGCTGACGGATATGGCGCTCACCGACCCGACCGATTCCATCGTGCGGGCGCGCGTCTACTCGGCCTTGCGCCGCGCAGACATCCCCTTGTCCATTCCGGCGCAGTCCATCTTCATTACCGAAGAGAGCGAATCGCGCCGCGAGCGCAAGCGCCAGGAAGAGATAGATCGCCGCCTCGAAGCCATCGGCCACGTCGAACTCTTTCAGTCGCTAGCCGACGAAGAGAAACAGCGGCTTGCCGAGCGGCTCAAGAGCACGCCCTTTGTGAGCGGCGAAGCCATGACACGACAGGGCGACGAGGCCCACTGGCTCTATGTGATCATCGAAGGCGAGGCCGAAGTGCAGGTGAAGATCGAAGGCGAGAGCGAGAAGGTGGCAAAGCTCGGCAGCGGCGATTACTTTGGCGAGATGGGAATGATGACCGGCGCGCCGCGCACCGCGACGGTGATTGCGAAGACGGATGTGAAATGTTATCGCCTAGATAAAGAAGCCTTCCGCGACATACTGCATGACCGCCCGGAGGTGGTCGAAGAGATTTCGCACACGCTGGCCAAACGCCGCGTCGAGCTGGAAGCCATTCGTGAAGCCTTGACCGAAGACATCATCCATCAACGCATGCAGCACACGCAGAACGCGCTGTTGCAGCGCATACGCGATTTCTTCAAGCTCGACGCCGAGCAAGCGGCAAAGATGTAGCCGCGCGCTCATTCAAGCGGCCTGATCTTCACTGAAGTCATCAGACGGGCGCTGCCGCCGACGACGCAGGAAGTAAATCGCAAGCGTGATGCTGGCCAGCACGGCCAGAATAAGCAGCGCCCACAGCATCTCCGTGTAATGCCGCGACAGGACGCGGAAGAGGCGCTGGCCGTAGAGCGACGCTCGGTAGGCGACGAGCGTAAAACGCAGGGCGCGCGCCACTGTGAGCGCTGCCAGGAATTTGGGCAGCGGATAATTCATCGCGCCCGCGCCGAGCAGGAACGGGCCGAGCGGCGCGGGCGGCGGCAACAGCGCCGGCACAAAGACCGTCGCAAAGCCCCAGCGCTCGAAGGCGTGATGCACGCTCTCAATCCGCTTTTTCGATAGCCGCCGCGCCAGCGCCCGCTCGCCGCCCTTGCGCCCTAAGCGATACGTGATATAACCGCCGAGCACCGAGCCGATGGTCGCCATCGCGGCGTAGTAAATCCACAGGTCGCGCTCATGCGCCGTCAACACGATGGTCAGCGCATCCAATCCGCCCGGCGTCGGAATCACCGAGCTATCGATCAAGCCCATCAGAATCAAGCCAGGCCCGCCCAGCCGCCTGAGCGTTCGCCACACATCGAACAGGTACACCCAGATAAATATCATTGCGTGTCGTTATTTCGTTTCTTGAATTCAATAACGAAGTGCAACTTTGAACTTAGCGAAAGGTGAGCAAGCTGCGATAGCATCTGTGCTTCTCCAATTGCTAAATCAAAGGAGCACGGATGGCTTATCAGCAGCTTACTCAAG
>JBBWZK010000255.1:0-68937 GCA_039648975.1 Blastocatellia bacterium | reverse complement strand
GTGTATAGCTCACCGTGCCATTGCCAGTGCCGCCGCTGCCTGAAGTAATGCTGATCCAACTGTCGCTCGTCGTCGCCGTCCAGCTACAGCCGCTGGTTGCCGTCACATTGATGCTTCCCATTGTCGTGACCGTGCCATCGGCGGTGATGCCTGATGGCGAGACCGCATATGAGCAGCCTTGACCCGCCTGGCGGATCACCAGAGTGGTTGTCGAATAGGAGCTTGAAACCGTGATGCTTCCCGTGCGGATTGCCGTGGTCGGATTGGCCGTGTAGGAGTATTCGACTCGTAAGAATGCGTTTGGACTTGTGGGCGGCGAGGTGATCGTGATCCAGCTATCATTGCTCACCGCGCTCAACGGACAGCCGCCGTTCGCATTGGCGTCGACCAGTGTGTTTCCCGCTGCTGCCGACAGGTACTGACTACGCGGCGACAGCGAAACTCCACAATTGTCGCCCTCCTGCGTGACCAGAAAGACCCGTTGAGCAATCGTGATCGTGCCCACACGCGGGGTTGGCTGGTTGCCCGTGGTGTTGTTGGCGACGCTGAAGCTGACCGTCCCATTGCCTGTGCCGCTGCCGCCTGACAGGATAGTGATCCAACTATCATTGCTCACCGCAGTCCAGCTACAGCCGCTCTGCGCGGTCACGTTGACCGTTGCGCTCCCGCCGGTGGGCGTAAACGCACGGCTCGTCGCTGACAGGCTGGCGCAATTCCCCTGTACGCCGACGCGCCAAACGCCTCGGCCATGTGTAAACGCATATAAGCTGGTCGCACCCGCATAGGTATTCATGGCGAGCGATTCGCTGATCACATCGCTGAAGCCGCTATTTTCGCGCGCCCAGGTCTGCCCCCAATCGAGCGAGACGAAAACGCCCAGGTCAGTGCCGACATATAAGTGAGTCGTGGCTGATGGATCGACGACAATCGAATGCACGGGAATATCCGGCAACTTCCCGACATCCGTGCCATCAAGCGGACGCCAGTTCACGCCTGCGTCCAGGCTTCTATAGACATGGTTATCGGTTGCCACCGTGTTGAACGAAGAGTAAGTCGCGTACAGAATATTCGGGTTGCTCGGATCATAAGCGACGCAGGAGACATAGCCGTCTCTGATGATTCGCTGCGTCCAGATAAAATGCTGTGTCGCATTAGCGCTCAAGCCGACCTTCGTGCTGATCACATAGCCATCAGCCGAGCCCGCTGCAACGTAGTTCGGATCGGTTGGCGAGACCGCGATGCTGCTGTAAGGATAGAAGGTATATTGGTTGTCTGTCGCTTGCACCCAGTTGCTGGCCCCATTCGTCGTTCGCCATAAATGAAATCCACCTGTCCATAGACGCTGCGAGTTGGACGGGTCCATGGTGAACGGCGAAATAAACAGGAAGTTATTTGGGCTTTCGGTGATCCCATTGATTGCGCTTGAGAAGCTGGTGCCGCCATTGACCGACTTCTTAATCGACAGGCCGGTATTTTCGCCATAAAGCACGTTGGGGTTGTTGCGATCAATGGCCACATAGCCGCCATCGCCGCCCAGCAGGCGCGTCCATGCGTTGACGCCCGTCGCCTCTGTCCCGCGCAGCGTGCCGTTATCCTGTGTGCCGCCGAAATAACTGCTGTTATCCGGATAAGGCAGGCCGTGGTAGAACTGTGTGACGTGGTAATTATTGCTCAAAGGCGTCCAGGTCACCGATGTATTGGCCGGATTGCAGGGCGCGTTCGCACCTATGGCGACGTTCGCCATGGCGTTATCCGTGCGAAAGATGCCGCCGTCGTTTGCGACAAACATGACCTTGTTGGTCGAGCCATTATACTGCGGATGAAAGATGATAACGTGCTGGTCGGCATGCGCATAATGAGGGTCGGTCGGGTTGGCCCACCAGTATGAAGCCAGCCCCCAGTTTGCGCCGCCGTCATCAGAACGGAACAGATCGATTCCGCCTACCCAGACTCGATTCGCATTCAGCGGATCGACCGCGATGGCGTTGTCATACCATCCCTGGTTCAAGAGCGCATCGCTGCTCCCCTGGCCGCACTCGACGAGGAAAGCGATGATGGGATTCGACAGCAGCAGCGTGTTGAGCTTGTTCGAGTTGGTGTTGTTGACCTGTGTGGTCCAGTTCATGCCGCCATCCGTCGAGCGATAGAGACCATGTAGACCATATTGAAAAGGCCCCGGCGGTTGCGGGTCAGTCAGGACATTATAGTACTCGGAAGCTAAGGCATAGACGACATTCTGATTTGAAGGCGCGATGGCGATGGAGATACGGCCCAGCCCGAAAAAATCCGGCAAACCGACCGCTCCCCAGAATCCTGCGCCAGCCGCGTCCGTATTAAGAAACACGATGGAGTGAGTGAAGGTGCCCAGCGTCGCAAACAGATAATCGGTTGCTCGATCCGTTCGTATGGCCAGATCCATACAGCCGCCGAAAATACTCGTCACGTAGGAAGGCGACCAGCTTACCCCGCCATCCATACTTCGCCATATACCCGTGCGCGTCCCTGCGTAGATTCGCTGGTGATCGTTAGGACTGATGAGGAGCTTATTCACATAATAAAATCCCGGATCATCATTCGGCGTGGCGACCTGCCCCCAGGTTGTGCCGCCATCCGTGCTTTTGAAGATGCCGGCTCCCCGCTGCGCGTCGAAATTGTAGACCCCTTCGCCAGTCCCCGCATAGATGACGTTGGCGTTCAACGGATCGACGGCAAGCGAACTGACGGCCAGGTTCGGCAGGATGTCGCCAAGCGCCGTCCAGGAAGCGCCGCCATTGGTCGAGCGCCACACACCGCCGGCCACGCCCGCCGCATACATCAAGCTGGGATTAGAAGGCGCAATCACCAGGACTCGCGTGCGACCGCCAATATTGCCTGGGCCGAGTTGCGTCCAGTTCCCCAGAGCATCAAGTTCTGCGGGTGACAACCCACCTTGCTCGTTGATGAAGGAACCGAGCGCCGTCGAATAACGAGGCAGCGCTCTAGCCTCCTGGCGAGCCTTCCAGTAGCGTCCCATCGGCAAGCTCTTCTCTCCGCTTGGGGCGCGCTTGAGCAGAGCGAAGGCTTCTGCTTCAGAAGGTTCATCTTCAGGTAGATATTCGCCGCCAGCAATTTTAGGTATAGCGGTTTTTGCTGATTGCTTGCCGGCCTTTGCCTTTTGCTTTCCTGGCGGCTCTGAAAAGCCAAGCAAGACCATAGATGTGATTAATGATAATACGGCAACCGTGCGGCTAATGATGACGAACACGAAATCTCTCTCCTCCCCAACTCTATAGAGGCGCAACATGGCTGTTTCTTGCGGCCTTCTGCCGTTGCCTGCAGCGCCTGATCTGAAGTGCGGGGTTGATTATTGAAAGCCTGAACGATACGAATAGGCGGATTATGTTTACCAAACTCGCTGTCGTATTGTTTAGGAGATGGTTTTGCGACGGCGGTAATTTTATGAATCTTTCAATATCAAGTCAAGCAGGTGGGTTAGGTGAAGTTCGCTGTCGTAAACGGGCAGCAGCCTGGAGAGTGCGGTGACAGGTCACCGCTGTGCAGCATTGGTATGCAACAAAGCGGCGAGCAGTCGCCGCACTCCAAAACAGGCCGCTTCTCCTATGCCCTACACCGATGTGAAATCCGATCTAATACTCCGCAAAGGCGTCGTCCGCATAGCAGTAGAGCCAACGTTCGCCGGGCTCCGCCGAGGCAATCACCGAATGCCCGCTCGAGCGCGCATGTTTGGTAGCATGGCGATTAGGTGAGCTGTCGCAGCACAGCGTCGTGCCGCACTCCTGACACGTCCGCAGATGAACCCATTGTGCGCCGATCTTCACGCATTCATCGCACTCTCGGCGTTTCGCGTGTTTGATCGTCTTAATCGCTTTGAGATGAGCGCAAGTTACATCAGCCATCGTCGTCTTCCTTTCATTCATGCAGCGCTTGATGTACGAAGGCGACCGCAATCGACCCTTCGCCGACTGCCGACGCCACACGCTTGAGACTGCCGCCGCGAACGTCGCCGACCGCGAACACGCCCGGCAGACTGGTTTCCATGAGATGTGGAGCGCGGGCAAGCGGCCAATGCGCCGCCGCCAGATCGCCCGGCGATAAATCCGGGCCCGTCTTGATGAACCCTTTGGCGTCGAGCGCGACGCAGCCGTCGAGCCAGTGTGTGTTGGGAATCGCGCCTGCCATGACGAAGACATGGCTGATGGCGTGGCTCTCGATCTTCCCTGTTTGATTATCCCGCCAGCGCACGCGCTCCAGATGATCGCTCCCTTCAAGGGCGAGGATTTCGGTTTGCGGTCTGAAGATGATGGTCGGGCTCTCTTCGATGCGACGAATCAGATAACGCGACATCGTTTCCGCCAATCCGTCCGAGCGGACGAGCAGGTGTACGCGCCTGGCGGTCTGCGCGAGAAAGACCGCCGCCTGGCCCGCCGAGTTGCCGCCGCCCACGACAATCACCTCTTCACCACGGCACAACTGCGACTCAACGAATGTCGCGCCGTAATGCACCCCCGCGCCTTCAAACTGCGACAAGTTTTCGAGAGCCAGTCTTCGATATTCAGCGCCGGTCGCGATGATGATCGTGCGCGCCGGCACACGCGGCCCGTTGTCTATCTCAATGGCGTAAGGTCTGCGGTCGCAGGCGAGTTGTTTGGCGCCCTTGGCGATCAGTAGTTGCGCGCCGAACTTCTGCGCCTGTGTGTAGCCGCGCGCCGCGAGTTCCTGACCTGAGATGCCCGTCGGAAAGCCGAGGTAGTTTTCGATCTTCGAGCTTGAACCGGCCTGCCCGCCCGGCGCGTTCGATTCCAACACCAGAACATCGAGCCCTTCAGACGCGCCGTAGACCGCCGCCGCGAGACCCGAAGGGCCAGCCCCGACAATGACCAGATCGCGAACCTGCGTCTGGTCTATAGCCTCGTTGAAACCCAGGCAGTCGGCGATCTGCTGATTGGTCGGATTACGCAGGACGACCTGGCCGCGACAGATCAGCACAGGGACATCCTCGACGGCAACCTGGAAATGATCCAGCAGATCCTGGACGCTGTCGTCATGGTCGAGATCGATGAAGGAGTACGGATGGCCGTTGCCTGTCAGGAACGCTTTAATGCGCAGCGTTCCGGCGCAATGATTCGAGCCGACCAGCACGACATCGCCGAATCCATAGGCGATCAACTCGACACGGCGGAGGATGAAGGCGCGCATGAGGATGTCGCTCAACTCGCTGTCGGTTTGCACGAGGGCAAGCAAATCCTGGCGATCCACTTCGATGACTTCGCCCGCCTCGGTCGCACTGATCTGGACGAACCCGCGACGACCTGAGAGCAGGTTGATTTCACCTGTGAACATCCCAGGCCCATAGAGGGCCACAAGTTCTTCGTTTGTGCCTGCGGGCCTGACGATTTCAATTTGCCCCGTGGTGACAACGAAGAAGCGTGCGGTGGGCGCACCGGCTTCGATCAACACCTCACCGCGCCGCACCTGCCGCACGCGACCGTGCGCGGCGACCCGCGCCATCTGGGCCGCCGTCAGCGTCGGCACCATCTCGTCGGCATTCGACCGGCTGGCCGATGGAATGATTGGCGTTTTATCGCTCATGGCAACGTGTCTTTCCCTGGTTTGTGGTTAGCGTCCGTCTCCATCAAGCTGCCGACCGGCGCGCCGATCAGGCGCGCGCGAGGCGGAAGCGTATTGCCGCGACAATGGCAAGCACAACGAAAAGCGTAACCACAACAAGCTGCGAGAGCAAAAACGGCAGCTCGGACTGTGTCGGAGCCAGAGCTTTCAGGGCGGGCACCTTCTGGAATGCCTGCACGATGCCGACGAAGACATTCAGATAGAGGGCCACCACAGCCCCAATCACATAAATCCTACGCCAGACGCCGGCGAGGTGAAAGGCGTAGCGCGCCAGGATCGCCAACGTCAGCCCGACCAGCGAGATGATGCCGACCCCATGCGACGGCAAAAAGTGCTCAAATGGAAAGCCGAACCCGGTCACGCTGGTCGCTACCGTGGTCGCCAGAAAAACCGCCGTCCAGCCGTCCAGCCGTCTGCCTGTGAGCAGTCCGAACAAGACGACGAATCCCGTGCCGATCCCCACCAGACTGATCACCACATGAATGATGGTGTAGGTCGCAAGATTAAAGATCATGATGCGCTTACCTCCTGTTGACGTGGTTGGTTGAGCGCCGCATTTAGCTTTTCCGAAGCCAACTGAACGGCTACCCTGGTCGCCGGCGTGTCGGCCAGACCATTCAGCATGGCGAAGTCGTGGAAGGTGGCGAGCAGGCGTACCGCAATGACATCGACGCCGGATTGCATGAGCTTCCTGGCATAGGCCTCGCCTTCATCGCGCAAGACATCATTTTCATCGACGACGATCAGGGCCGGGGGCAAGCCGTTCAACTGGTCGTTGGTCGCCGCCAGAGGCGAAGCCTCGCTCTTCTTGCGGTCTGCTTGATTGGGCGCATAAGCATCCCAGAACCATTCCATCGCCGCTTTGGTGAGCCAGGGGCCGTTGGCAAATTCAAGGTAAGAACCGTTGTTGGTATCGGCGTCGGTCACGGGATACAACAACACCTGATAGCGAATCGCCGGCCCCTTGCGTTGCTTCGCCAGCAGCGTCACCACCGCAGTCATGTTGCCGCCGACGCTATCGCCCATAACCGCCAGTCGGCTGCCGTCGAGGCCGAACTCCTTGCCGTGCTCGGCGATGTATTTGGTTGCCGCGTAGGCTTGCTCGTTGGGCACAGGAAACTGTGCCTCGGGAGACGGCGTGTAGTTGACGAAGACAAAAGCGGCCTGCGTGCCATTGACCAGTTCGCGAACCAACCTGTCATGGGTGCGTTTGCTGCCCAATATCCAGCCGCCGCCGTGGAAGTACATCACGACCGGAAGCAGACCCCTGGCGTCTGTTGGTCTATAGATCGTCACAGAGACCTCGCCCGTCGGGCCGACCGGCAGAACTTTGTCTTCAACATCGGCGGGCAGCTTTTTCACTGGCGCGGCCTGCGCGTCTTCGAGCACCTGGCGTGCGTCTGCATAGGAAAGCTCATAAATCGGTTTCCCTCCTGATGCATTGAGGGCATCGACAAAGGCTTGAGTTTTGGGTTCAAGAACAGGTTTTTTCTGATCCGTCATGTGATTCTCCTTTCTAAACGGTTTTAGGTTTGTGCGCGATGAATAGCTCCGGTTCATCCGAGCCGCCGCTGCCTATTTCCTATTAAGCTTTCGTCGGTCTCGCTCTCCCACACTATGAGGGATTGGCGCAGAGAGCACATCACGAGATCGAATGGTTTTTGGCTACCACTGTTGACGGCATGTGGAAATACCACCATCGTGGTAATCGGAGATTACCCGGCACGGAAGTTGAAGCGGCGCGCGCCAATTGCGATTCTCTCTATTGTCTCCTGACTAACGTCTCTCGAAGCGATGGTGGGCTTGAAAAACGGGGCGTTTGCCGGACACAGGAAGTTGCATGTACGGCTGTGAAACTTGTGCCTGTTCGCCGCACTCTTTCAAGATCCGATTTATGGTATGATTTGCTTGATGGCTAGCATGATTGACCAAACTGCTGACCTCTATGACGCAATGCCGAAGCATATCCCTTCGATTCAGGTAGAGGATCCGGCGCTGCCTAAGCATCAAGAACCGAGTCGTTCCTCTGAGTCGATTCAGCAGGAGAAAGTGAGGCAACTCACCGAGGCAGGAATGGACCACTACAACAAGGGCAAGTTGGAAGAGGCAGCCAAGTGTTACGAGGAAGCTCTGAAGCTTTGCGCGGATAGTATGCTTGCCATATACTCCTTTGGAGTAATATCCGGTCAACTCAAGCGATATAAGGAATCAAAGGCGGCCTTCGAGCGCCTCCTTCAGCTATTAGAAACCCGAGAAAGTGTAGACCCAGCGTTGTTGGCTGCGGCCCATCAGGGAATAGGCACAGCATTGTTGAGTCTCTGGGGGGCGACTGGGCCTCAAGAACCGCCGCTTGAAGTTGTGAATGAGAGTGAACTCGAATTCCGGCGAGCCCTCGACCTGGATCCGAAGTACTTTGAAAGCTGGCTTGGCCTGGGTATCGCCCTTCACATTATGGAACGACTTGACGATGCGGAAGCGGCGTTCAGAAAAGCGCTTGAGGTGGAACCTGATAGCCAGGTTGCCACGGAGCGGCTTCGTGGCGTGCTTGAAGATAAACTTGAAAAGCGTCTGTTTGAGTTGGGCTACTTGAGTAAGATCAATAAACCGATACGTGACTTCACTCCTTACGAAAACCGCACTCTCATAAAAGTGAAAGGCAAGCCCTTGTCAGAGATCATAGTAGAGGAGCGCCGCTAATAGGATGGCGGTCTACTTTTTTGATTCCAGCGCGCTCGTAAAGCGCTACGCTGCTGAAACAGGTTCAACTTGGGTTGGCCAAGTGACCGATCCAAAATCAAGCAACAGGATATACATAGCAACCATAACAGGCGTCGAGGTCATCTCCGCCCTAATGAAGAAGGTGCGAGATACGCAAAATCCCTTGCCCCTGAGCGACGCTCAAAAAGCGATTGCAGAATTTCGTAATGACTTCGGGAACCAATACGAGCTTTTCAGCATTACCGACTCGCTTATCAAAAGGGCGATGGAGCTACCCGAAAAACAGCAACTCCGAGGTTATGATGCGATTCAGTTAGCCGCAGCCCTCGTCATCAGTGGCCAAAGCGCGCAACAAGGTATCCCAGCAACAGGCGTACCTCCGCTTGTGCTGGTGGCCTCTGACAATGAATTGCTCCTTGCCGCACAAGCTGAAGGGCTGTTCGTTGATGATCCAAGAGCACATCCTTAATTCACTCTCTTCCAGAATTTACTCCGTCCCAACGCCAAAAATCATCGGAGGCAACAGCGCGGAACTCGAAGATGTCGGGCAACCCCGTCAAGGTTTCGGCGAGGGTATCGCATGAGGGATGATAAGCTCGCGGCGTCCGAGCAGGCGGGCATCGAGCGGAAACGCTCCCGGCCCGAGTGGCTTGGCTGCGGATCAGGCGGACGGCGCAGATTACAACTGGCAGCTCACAACTGGATGATGCCGCGACGCACGGCAATGGCCACCGCCTGCGTGCGATCACTGGCCCCCAACTTCTCCATGATGTGCTTGACGTGGACCTTGACGGTCTCTTCCGAGATGAAGAGTCGTTCAGCAATGTCGCGATTTCGGTTGCCGCCGGCAATGTGCTGAAGAACGTCTATCTCACGCTCAGTCAGGGCATCGTCGCCGAAATAGTCGGCCAGATGCGCTGCCACCTCCGCAGGGATACGCTTCTTCCCTGCATGAACCTGACGTATCCCTTCGAGCAGGTCTTTCGGCGGCATGTTTTTGAGCATATAGCCGCGCGCGCCTGCCTCAAGCGCCCGACGTATATCGACGTCGCCTTCGAATGTCGTCAGCATGACAACGCGGGCTTCAGAGAATTCCGAGCGGATGGCAATCAAGACATCGATGCCGCTCATATCGGGAAGTCTCAGATCCATCAGGGTCACGTCAGGCTGATATTGCTGGAACATTTGAATGGCCTCGCAGCCGGTAGCGGCCTGCGCCACCAGCAGCATATCCGGCTGGTTGTTGATGATGGCGGCCAGCCCCTCGCGGAGCAAGGGATGATCATCAACGCTGAAGACGCGTATGCGGGCTTGATCGTTCATTTATTTTCCTCGCTTCCTGGTTTCTATAGTCCATGGTCTGGGGTTTCGCCTAACCCATCCAGCGAACCACCGCCAAGGGATTTTAGAAGGCTGGCTTTGGAAGGCAACATGGCCTGGGACTGACAATTCAACCTCCGTGCCGACGGCGGCACGGCTGCGCACTTTGAGTCGCGCGCCAATCGCTTCGGCCCGCTCGCGCATGCCCGAAAGCCCGCAGTGTCCCGCGCGTCCTGAGCGTAGCATCTGCGAGTCGATTCCGCCACCATCGTCACGGACGACCACGCGCAAATGGCTTGCCTTGTATATTACTTCAACTTCGATGCGTTTAGCGCGGGAGTGGCGGAAGGCATTGACCAGCGCTTCGCGACCGATGCGATAGACTTCATCGCGGATGATCGGATGTACAGGGCGGGGGCGGCCTTCAACCTTCACTCGATAACCAATCTGCTCTTCGAGGGCGAGTTCGTGTTGGATACGCGAAAATGTCTGTTCGACATCAAGCGAGCCACTGCTCGTCGATGTGCGGAGTTGTTGAAGCGCGTTACGGCCTTCTTCAAGTACCTGCCCCATTAACTGCAACACATGGGTCAGCGATGGCTTTGCCTGCAAGTCCTCTGGCAAGCGGTCAACGGCAACGTGAAGCTGCATGGAGGCACTGATGACGCCTTGCAACAGCGTGTCATGGAGTTCCTGCGCGATTCGCGTGCGCTCGGCCAGTCGTTCTTCAAAGCGCAGGTTCAGTTGCCGCGTCACCTGGTATAGCCGGAAGCGGTAGAAGGCCAGCAGTGCGACTAAGCCGGTCAATCCAGCCGAGAGACGAAACCACCAGGTCTGCCAGAACAGCGGGACGAGCAACCTGACTTCGCCTGTTTCGATTGCCACGGCGACTACGCCATTGCCTGCGTCTGGCAGCACATCGGTCTGGGCTGGCGGACGATATTCCGGCTCGACAAGCAGGGCGGCATACTCTGTTCCGAGGTGGGTTAAGCTCCTCCAGCGCGAATCCGGCTGAATTTCCGTGAAGGGTTGGTCGGCGAAGGGCTGTACAAACCATGCGCCGCTGTGGGCGAACAAAACGATCCGCTGCCCTGGACGAGCGCCCTGGACGCGGCCTTCGATGAGATCAAATTTATCCCGCCCCCCCTCGGCTGATAGAGGCACTCTCCTGAATTCAATAGACGGCCCGGCGCTGGCTTGCCGCGCGCGGCAACCATTGAGCAGCACACAACAGATGGCCAGCAGCAGAGCGCTTTTCCAGGTCAGGCGGCTGGCGGCTGAGTTTTCAAGTTCTAAATTCAAGCTCAGGTCTTTCCGAAGAGCGCTGATGTCGTCACGCCCCTCGCGGTTGATTCCGGCAAGCGCATGCCGCTTTAGTACGTATATAGAGTAATGGCCGCAAACGAAAAATGAATCCCCAGAGACAGGAATCTTTTTATACCACTTTCGTGTTATGGCCTTGGATCAGGCGGACGGCGCAACGTTCATTTGACTGGCCGCTTGGTTTTTATGTTCTCTGCCCTAAGCTTTCGCGGATACTACCCGGCGAACCATCTCCGCCGTTGCTCTGAAGCGTGGGATTCGAAGGCAATATCGCCGGGGATCGATAGCTCAACTTCTGTGCCGACGCCGGCACTGCTCCAGACTTTAAGTCGCGCGCCGATCTCTTCGGCCCGCTCGCGCATGCCACTGATCCCCCAGTGACCTTCGCGTCCTGAACGGAGCACTTGCGGATCGATGCCGCAGCCATTGTCGCGGACGAGAATACGCAATTGTTTAGACCCATACTCAATGACGACTTCGATGCGGCTCGCGCGCGCGTGGCGGAAGGCATTGACCAATGCTTCGCGGCCAATACGGTAGACTTCGTCGCGGATGATCGGATGTAAGGAACGGCTAGGCCCTTCGACAGTGACCAGGTAATCAATTTGCTCTGGAAGGGCGAGTTCCTGCTGAATCCCGGAAAATGACTGTGCGAGATCATGAGAACCACTGTGCGACGAACGTAGACCTTTAAGCGCGGTTCGGCCCTCTTCAATCACCTGTCGCATCAGTTCGAGGACGCGACCGACGAGAGGTTTTGCAGGGGAATTTGCAGGTAAATGATCGGCGGCCACATGAAGCTGCATCGACGCGCTAAGAAAACCTTGCAAGAGCGTGTCGTGCAAGTCTTGAGCGATACGTGTGCGCTCGGCCAGTCGTTCTTCAAAGCGCACATTCAATTGTCCGGTCAAGCGGTGCAGCCGCAAGCGGTAAAAGAGCAGTATGGCAAGCCCGACGACCATCACACCTGAGAGACGAAACCACCAGGTCTGCCAGAATACCGGCTCGATCTCGAACTCGATCATAGACTCCAGACCATTCCACAGCCCATCGCTGTTGCTGGCGATGACTCGAAAGCGGTATGAGCCGGGGCCGAGGTTGGTGTAGACGGCTTCGCGTGTGGCGACGGGTTCGCTCCAATCTTGATCGAAGCCATCCAGCTTGTATCTGAACCTGACACGCTCGGGAACCGAAAGACTCAGACCCGCATAGCTGAAGGTGATCCGTTGACGAGCCCCCGGAATGTGAACCTCACCTTGCAGATCAACGCCGCTGCCATCTGCCATCACCTCTTCAATATGAACCATGGCGGGAACCGAATGGTTGGTCACTTGCCCTGGATCAACGACCGCAAGCCCACGATTCGTGGAAAACCATATCCAGCCGCGCGCATCCATAACCACAGATCTGTGCCGCTTTATCCCTTCGACACTAAGCAGGCCGTCAGCCAGTCCGAACTCGCGCACCTCTGCCTGACTGGCCACGCCGTCTGTTAAATTGTCGCGGGCGACGCGCAGAACGTGATTCGAAGTCGAAATCCAGAGCCACCCATTCCGGTCTTCAGCCATTCCCAAAATGGGTTCATGTAATGACTCTGGCACTTCGCGCAGAACCTGTGTCTCGCCGTTCCGGCGAACTGCAATCCCATTGTCCGTACCGATCCATAGCGCACCGCTGGAATCCTCTAAAAGACAGTTCACGCTGCCCGGAGGCAAGCCATCCAGGCCTCTATAGATCGTCCACTTATCCTGCAATAGCGAACTCAAGCCGCTCGCCGTTCCAAACCACATGGTTCCATCGGCACTCTCAAGGATGGCCGTCACCGTGTTAGATGTCAGGCCGTTCGCGGCTGTGTAGGTGGTGAACTTCCCGTCCTTGAATCTCGTGACGCCGCCGCTTACACTTCCGGCCCACACTGTTCCATCGCCACTCTGATGAACTGCATAAATGCTATTTTGAGCGAGCCCTTCTGCCTGCGTGTAAGTCTCAGCCGTGAATCTGCCGTCATTGTAGCTGAGGTGTGTGAGCCCGCCCCGCCGTCTGCCAATCCACCATTCGCCTTTGCCGCCGGTTAGCGAATAGACCACATCCTGATCCAGTCCGGCGTTTTTCACCTGCCCGGTCTGCGCTCCCTTTTGCCAATACAGCCCGCCATCCGAAGGAGCAAACCAGATACGGCCCTCTGCATCGAGGTAAACTGCGCCGCTGCCCTCTGGCGACAGGTCTCTGGAAACCGAATGCCTCATAAAGGCGCTGTCGCGGAGACGTTCGATCCCTCGCGTCGTGCCGACCCAGAGATTGCCTTCGCGATCTTCAAAAATCGTGTTTACCGCCACAGTTGATGCGTGGTCGCTCTCCTCCAGTGAGGCAACCCCGCCGGCGTTCAATCGCAATAACCCCTTGTCTGTGCCTATCCAGACGTTCGACTCGCGATCCCTGGTCATTGCCAGCGCCTGAACATGGTCAAGCGTGTCTGAGACGCCGACGGTGGTGGACTGGTCGCCATTCCAGCGCACTACTCCATTGTCTGTGCCAATCCACAACTCCTGATCAGCGACGGCCAGAAGACGATTGATCTTTTTATCGGGCAATCCTTTCGTAGCGGCGGAAAGCTGGCCTGCGCTCGTGAAAAAGAGGCCGGCATCTCTGGTGCCCATCCAGACTTTGCCGTCGCTGGTTTTCGTCATAGAGATCACCAGCAAGTTAGACCGCTCTGCCGTCGATATCAGCTTTTCAAATCTTCCTCCGCTATAGATGAAAGCGCCGTTCGCGCGCACGGCAAACAGCGCTTCGCCCATCGGGCCACGGCACATCGCTGTGACACCGAAGTGCGCGCTGTCGAGGTCGGGCATGACATCTTGAAATTTCCCATCGCGGAAGCGCAGCATATTTCGACTCTGCGGTCTTATCCAAAGATTTCCCTCGGCATCTGTCATCAAGTCCAGAATTGGACCGGCCAGCAGCGCCGCTGAGTCCCTGGAACTAAACAGGTGGAAATTTAATCCGTCGAAGCGAACCAGACCCTTTTCTGTGCCGAACCACAAGTATCCGTCGGCGGTCTGTGCGATGGCATAGACGGGCCCGCCTGGAAATCCTTGCCGGGCGTCCCAACGGTCGCGTATGTAGTCAGACATCGCTTGATTGGGATCCAGGGCTTGCGCGGGGTTAGCGAAACACACCACCACCAGACCCGCCAAAAACCATTTGCCGGACCAGTGACGATCAGTATTCCGGTCACGGAAGATATTCAAATTTCTCAATAACGACCTCGGCATCATTTTGCACAGGGTTATTTGTCTTGCCGTAGACATAAAGCGCCATGCGAACCGATTCCACGCCAGGAGCAGGAACTCCCGATGTGAAAACATGCTCGCCAACGACCTCAGACGCAGGATCGGCTACGGCCCCGCGGACGGTTCTGAAGGACAGTCTTCCCGGTTCCCAACGAAACGAATGGGTCAGCACTCCTGAAGGCACCGTGAAGCGGGCAACATTTGCCGGAACATAAAAAGGCTGGACTTCATATTGCGCATTCTTGCTGGTCGGATCGCCCCAGCGACTGATCTCAATGTCCATCTCACGGTTATTCTGATCATCTCCTGCATAGTCCCAGGTGAACATCGCAAAAACGACTGCCGGCTCAAGATGTGATGTATCTCGCACAACGAAAGCATACGAGCCATATCCAAAACTACGCGTCAAGGTCACTTCGGCGCACGTCCACTTGCCAGCCTGTTTGGCTATACGAAGATGCAGCGCCCCGCTCTGATCTGTCCACGCATTCGCCGGATCGTAGATATTCATGGTGTCGCCGCGGTCGCTTGGCGCATTGCGAACCCGCCACTCGTAGCCGCTGAAGTGGAGGGGAGTCGATATGGTCTGCCCGGAGGTTGCGCCTTCCGCAATGGCTATAGCGGCTATCTCACCGCCGAGGTTTGGCAGCGCCTCCAGCATGGCCTGGGGACGATACCCCGGCTCGACAAGCAGGGCCGCATACTCTGCTCCAAGGTGAGTTGAATTTATCCAGTTCGAGTTTGGCTGAATCTTTGTGAAGGGTGCGTTTGAGAGCGGCTGTATCCACCATGTTCCGGTCCTGGCATATAAAACGATCTGCTGCCCCGGACGAGCCCCGGTCACACGGCCCTGGATAATGTCGAGCTTATCCGCACGGCCCGTCTCCGCTGGAGGAATCCTGGTGAATTCGATGACAGGTGCGGCAGCTTCTGGCCGCGAACGGCAGCCACCAAGCAGCATCGAGCAGCCGGCCATCAGGAGAATGCTTTTCCAAATGAGTTTGCTTGAGGCGGAGTTATCAAGTTCTGAATTGATTCTTCGGATCGCTCGGCAGAGCGCTGATATGGCTCCCCGTACTTTCGCAATTAATTCCGGCAAGCGCCTGCGCCCAGCCGGATTCCTGTCGCCAGACTCTCTGGCCTGATAACCGCGAAAGATTTGTGAGGTGTGCTGTGCCTGCGCCACTTGAAGCCTCAGCTTTCAATCCAGTGGGTCAGACCACTATAGCTGAGTGTTTCAAGTGGCGTCCAGATGCCTACTCCGCCCTCAAGGTGATTGAGGGATCCACACGTGCCGCACGCCACGCCGGCACCCAGCATGCAATCACAGACACGCCCACCAGCAGCGCGATCACGCCAAGATAGGTGATGGGGTCGAGCCGCGAGACGCCGAACAGCAGCGTGACGAGGGCCTGGCTTGCGGCCACCGCTCCACTCAGCCCGATGACGACACCGAGCCCTGTGAGCGTCATCCCCTGGCGAACCACCAGCGCGAGGATGTTGCCGCGTGATGCGCCCAGTGCCAACCGCACACCGATCTCGCGCATTCGCTCGGTGACGCTGCCAGAGAGTACACCGTAGATGCCTGTGGCCGCGAGCACCAGCGCCAAGACGCCGAACGCCTCGAACAGGATCAGCGCGAAGCGTCGCTCAGCCGCCGATGCGGCGAGCAGCTTGTCCATCGTGGCCAGCCGTACAATCGGCTGATCTTTGTCCACAGACCAGATCGCTTGTCTGATAGCGGGGGCGAGCGCCGCCGCGTCACCGCGTGCGCGCACCACAAGCGACAGCACCCTGTCCGCCCAGGGCCACTGTGTCGTCACGATGTACACGGCATCCGTTTGGCTCGCCGCCAAAGACGTCTGCTTGACATCGCCTACCACGCCAACAACGATGTCCCACGTTTGATCCTGGGGGCCGAGGCGAAGGCGCTGGCCAATAGGGTCTTGATCGGGGAACGTGCGCTTGGCGAACGATTCGTTGATCACGACGGGCACCGGCATGCCCGTCATGTCGTGCGCGTCGAGCAGGCGACCGCGCACGAGCGGGATACCCATCGTTTCGAAATAGCCCGGGCTCACCGCATATCTAAGCGCAGCGCCATCTCCGTCGATATTTTCACTCGGACTCGATTCGAAGTGCACGCCGTAACCATCAAGATCGCCACTCAGAGGTAACTGGCTGGTGAAGGCCGCCGCCGTGACGCCGGGAACCTGGCGCGCCGCTTCCAGAGCCTGCTCGAAGAACCGATGGGTGGCGCTGTTGTCGAATCGGCGACCGGACGTCTGTACCTGCATGGTGAGCAGGTTGGCTGCATCGAACCCCGGGGCGACGGCGAACAGACGTTGCAGGCTACGCAACAGCAATCCCGTGCTGACGAGCAGCACGAGGGCAAGCGCGACCTCCGCGACGACCAGTGTACGGCGGGTCAATTGATGACCACCGGCGGTGCGCCGTGAGCCTTGCTGTAGTCCGATATGCAGGTCAGCGCGGGACGCGTGCAGTGCCGGAATCAGCCCGACGCCCAGCCCTATCAGCGTGGTGATGCCGAGTGCGAAGGCGAAAACGACGCCGTCGACGCTGATCGCGCCCACACGCGGCAGCCCCGGTGGACTGAGCGCCACCAACGCGCGTACACCGACCTCCGCCACGACCATGCCGAGAGCGCCGCCGAAGATGGCGAGCAGCAGACTCTCCGTCAGCAGTTGCCTTATCATCCGCGTTCGCCCTGCACCAAGCGCGGCGCGCACCGCGAATTCGCCGCGCCGCTGTGCGCCACGCGCGAGCAGTAGATTCATCACGTTGACACAAGCGATCAAGAGCACCAGGATCACCGCGCCGATGACTGCAAGCAGCGCGGGTTTGACGTCTTCCGTGATATCGTCCTGCAGCGAGTTGACGATGAACCCCTGCTCAAGCGCCGCCCAGGGTGCACGGGAAAACTCCTGCACAGGGGCGTGGGCGATTCCGTCGAGTTCCCGTCTGGCTTGATCTGCTGTGAAACCTTGCTGCAACCTTCCCGCCATGCGCAGGTGATGACCCCACTCCTTGCCCTGGAGCGAGGGTAGGGAAGGGTCGTACTGCAAGGGCGTCCAGAGTTCCGCCGCGGGAGCCAGGACATTCTCGAAGGCGCTCGGCATCACGCCGATGACGGTATAGCCATCGTCGTCGAGCTTGACCTGGCGACCGACAATCGTGCTGTCGCTGCCGAAGCGCCGACGCCACAGCGCGTCGCTGAGGATCGCCACCTTGGGCCCCCTGAATTGGTCGTCGGACGCCTGGAAGTCCCTGCCTAGGATTGGCAACACGCCCAGCACACGGAAGTAGCTTGCGCTCACGCGCTGTCCCTCGAGTCGCGCGGGCTCGGCTGGTCCGGTCATGGTCGGCTGCCATAGCCTCATTACGGCGATTGCGTCGAAGGAACGACTCCGTTCCACCAGCTCGCGATAAGTGCCGAAGGTTACGGCGATGCGCGAGCCATCAGCGCCGTGGTCCGAGATCATCATGATCCGGCTGGCCTGCGGATACGGCAGCGGCTCGAACAGAATGGGATTCACCGCACTGAAGATCGCCGTGCTGGCGCCGATGCCGAGCGCCAGTGTCACGCCAGCCACCGCAGTGAACCCCGGAGACTTGCGCAGCATACGCAAAGCGTAACGCATATCCTGTAGCGTCGTCTCAACCAACGGCAGGCCGCGCCGATCACGGTATCTCTCCTTGACCTGCTCAACCCCGCCGAACTGCCGCAAGGCCGCCTGACGTGCTGCATACGGATTCATCCCTTGCCGCAGGTTGTCCTCAATCTGCATGTCAAGATGCGAGCGAATCTCTTCTTGAAGCTCGCGCTCAAGTCGGCTCTTGAAAAACATCGCCCGCAGGCGGTGCAGGAAAACTCTTAGCCATCTCATAGTCAGCCCTCCGACGGTTCGAGGAATCGCGTCATGATTGCCGCCGCGCGCCGCCAGGTTTCGGCGGCGACGGCGAGTTGTTGTCGCCCCGCTTCGGTAATCGAGTAATACTTGGCCCGGCGGTTGTTTTCCGAGACGCCCCACTCGGAAGTAATCCAGCCCATCTGCTCTAACTGCAAAAGCGCGGGATAGATCGTCCCCTGGTTGAGCTGTAGAAGATTGTCGCTGATCTGCTCGATGCGCCTGGCTATCCCATAGCCGTGCAGCGGGCCGATGGTGTCGAGCGTGCGAAGCACCATCAGGTTGAGGGTGCCTGGGAGGATGTCGTTTTTGTCTTGTTCCATACGCTTCCTGTTGAAAACCAACAGGAGCTTAATCTATCTCGTGTGGATAGTCAACAGGAGACGGATTAATCTGCGTCATTCACGGCTAAAGCAGCCAGCCGAAAATGTAAAGGGAAAGATATTTCCGCTTTCAACTGCAACCTTTTGAGTTCATCGGCCATTCACTCCGAGTATCGGCTTTCTTTCAATCTCGACATCGGCAAGCAAAACATGAGGGGGAGACCTGATGGAATCATTATGGCAAGACCTGAGATTTGGCGTGCGACTGTTATTGAAGAAACCCGGCTTCACTTTAATCGCGGTGATTACGCTGGCGCTCGGCATTGGCGCAACCACTGCCGTGTTCAGCGTCGTCAATGCGCTACTCTTGCGCCCGCTACCGTTTCGTGAGCCGAGCCGTCTGGTGTGGATTTCGAGCAACCGGAATCCTACTCCCGGTTCCGGCGGCAGCCTGACGGCTTCGGAAGCAGACTTGTCCGGCGTCACCACGCAGGTCGGACACTTCGCCGACTGGCGCAGATTGAATCAGTCCTTCGATGACCTCGCCGCCTACTTCGCCTTCTTTGACTATGGCAGTTATACCCTGACAGGCAGCGGCGAGCCCGAACGCCTGAGAGGTGTCGGCGTCTCGCAGAATTTTCTCGACCTGCTTGGTGTGAGTCCTGAGATCGGTAGAGGATTTGTCGACGAGGAGTGCATCTGGAACGGCAGGGAAGCGGCGCTGTTGAGCCATAGCTTTTGGGAGCATCGCTTTGGCGCAGACCCCAACATTGTCGGGCGCTCGATCACGCTCAATGACAAGCCGACGATAGTGGTCGGCGTGCTGCCGGCTTCATTCGACTTCGCCTCCGTCTTTTCTCCGGCTTCGCAGATCGATCTACTGGTTCCTTTTCCTATCTGCGAAGAGACGAATCGCTGGGGCAATACGCTGGCGGTCGTCGGGCGCTTGAAGCCTGGCGTGACCATCGACAGCGCGCAAGCCGAGTTCGATCTGCTCACGCCTGAGTTGCAGCGCGCTCATCCTGAGCGCAACCGCAATGGCGCCAAGCTGACGAGCTTGCAGGAACAGATCAACGGGAATTTTCGATCCGCCTTCGTAGTGCTGTTTTGCGCCGTCGGCTGCGTCCTGCTGGTTGCCTGCACCAATCTGTCGAATCTTCTGTTGGCGCGCGCGACCTCACGGCGCAGGGAGATCGCGATTCGCGTCGCGCTCGGAGCCGACCGCTCACGTTTGATCCGCCAGATGTTGACCGAAAGCCTCCTGCTGGCAGGATGCGGCGCGGCGCTTGGGCTGCCGCTGGCTTTCGTTGCCACACGCGCACTGGCCGCCACACATGCCATCAGCATCCCTCTGCTACAGACCGTTCACATAGACGCCAGAGCGCTCGCCTTCACTCTGTTTGCGACGCTCGTAACCGGATTGCTTTTTGGCCTGGCGCCCGCGTTGCAGGTCTCGCGCTGGGATATGCATGAGAGCCTCAAGGACGCCAGCCGCGGTTCGAGCGAAGGCGGGCGCGGCGCATGGATTCGCAGTCTGCTGGTCGTTTCGGAAGTGGCGCTGGCCTGCGTTCTGCTGATCGGCGCAGGGCTGCTGATGCGCAGCTTCTTACGCCTGCTTGAAGTCGATCCAGGCTTCCGCCCCGAACAGGCCGCCGCCTGGCGCATCGAGATGGGGCCAAAATATCAAACGCCTGCGCAGCAAGATGCTTTCTATGAGGAGATCGTTCGTCAGGTCGAAGCAATCCCCGGAGTCGAGTCTGTGGGGTTAACCGATGCCTTGCCGCTTGGCCGCAATCGCAGTTGGGGAATTGCGGCAAAGGGTCAGACTTACACACCGGAAACCTATCCAGACGCCTTTCCGCGCTTAATCGATGCCGGATATATTCGGACAATGAAGATCCCTCTGCGCGCTGGCCGAGAGTTCACTAAGTACGACACCGCCGAAAGCCAGAAGGTGATGGTGATCAACGAGACGATGGCCAAGCGGCTCTGGCCTGATCGCGATGCCGTAGGCCAGATCGCGCTGAACGGGCGAGAAGAGTGGCAGGTCGTCGGCGTCGTCGGCAACGTGCGGCACGGCGCTTTAGATCAAGGTGCAGGCATGGAGATGTATTTTCCAATGTTGCAAAACCGCGATTGGGGATCGATGGAACTCGTCGTGCGAGCCCGCCTGCCACTCGAATCGCTGGTTCCAAGTGTTCGAGATGCCCTGCGCAGTATCGATGTGGATTTGCCGGCCAGCGACTTCCAACCCCTGGAGCAGCTTGTCGACCGGGCCGTATCGCCCAGGCGTTTCGTGACCCTGCTGCTGGGCGGTTTCTCTTTACTGGCGTTGATTCTCGCCTCGCTGGGGATCTATGGCGTCATCTCGTATTCGGTGAAGCAGCGCACCAACGAGATCGGCATTCGCATCGCGCTCGGCGCGCCGGCCACTGCCGTGCTGAAGCTGGTCATTGGGCAGGGAGTGAAGTTGACGGTGATCGGCCTGGTGATCGGCCTGGGTGCGGCCTTTGCGCTAACCCGCGTCCTTTCAACTTTATTGTTTGGCGTGAAGGCAACTGACCCGGCGACGTTCGCGGCAATCGCCCTGTTGCTCGGCAGCGTCGCGCTCCTGGCTTGCTACATCCCTGCGCGCCGTGCGACGAAAGTCGATCCGATGGTGGCGCTGCGTTGCGAGTGAATTTTGCAGTCATGAGGTTTGGACGGGACTCAAAGAGCGAGCCCGTCCAAACTTCAGAGTGAAAACCAAAGCAAGCCGCGCATTCGCACCTGAGCCGACTATTTTTTCTTCCTCAGCATAAAGCTCCTAGCTCGTATTCAGGGGCGTCCTTTCCGGTATAGCATTAGCCGCCACTCGGAGAGTAGAAACGAATACTATTGCCGTCTGCGTCCTTCACATACATCTCGCGGTTGCCCCAATCTTGATCAATCGGCCCCGTATCGATGCGAACCTGCTTTCGCAACAGTTCCTCATGCAGCCCATCCAGATCATCCACGAGCAGGTAGACGACGACGCCGGAAACTCCGTCCCCGGAAAAGGAAGAGAGGTGAAACCGCGCATCGTCGCGCGCCACTGCCATATAGCACGGATCTAGGCCGCCAAAAGGACGGTAGGCGAACTCCTGGCGAAAGCCCAGGCGGTTGCAATAGAACTCCTCCGCCGCAGCCGAACTGCTGACATGGAGGACAGGGATCGCTAACTTGAACATATGGCACCTCGTTGTGGTGGTTAGGCGCGGTCATCACAGAAGCTATCTTATTAAAGCTTCATCTTAAAGCTTCATCGTGCCAGTCTTGTTTACACTGCCAGCATTGTTTTGCCGCCTTAGTTCGCAACTTCGCGCCGCAGCATGGACAGGAAGAGGCTATGGAGTGCGGTGACTGGTCACCGCTTTGCGTCCTCGCCAAGGCTAAAAGCTGCGACAAGTCAAAGCGCTCCAAAAGCTGCCGCCCTCCCTTTCTCATGCGGTTGTATTTAGATCGGCTTGCGATTGCATGTACGGCAGGCGGCAGCCTGTGGAGTGCGGCGATCTGTCGTCGCACTCCATAACCGCACGGCCAGGGCGCGCTCCTCTTTCTCCCTACACTGAAGTGAAATCGGTATAACATGAATTAAGCCCCGCACAGGTTAGGCGATTCCGAGCTGCGATGATAGGGGCTGCGCCTTTTCAAATTTTCACGCGCGGATGAGCGCCTAGAGATAGATTCTCCCTTCGAGGTACTTAACCGCGTAGCCGGAAATGTTCACTCGGTCGCCCTGGTCTTCGCAAAATAACTCGCCGCCCCTTTGCGATACCTGATGTGCATAGATCTGGCCTTTGTTTAAGCGCTTTGCCCAGTAGGGGACCAGCGCACAGTGAATCGAGCCGCATACAGGGTCTTCTGGAATGGCGTAGCTTGGCGCGAAGTATCTCGAACTACAATCTGCATTGCTGCCCGGCGCGGTGACTGCGACTCCATAGGGATGCAGCCGTTCAAGCAAACTCAGATCGGGCTGAAGCGATCTCACCTCCTCTTCAGAATCGTAGATGGCAAAATAGTTGGGGTCAGTATCTACGCATAATACTTCTCCAGGCGGCTTGCCCAGGCCTTGAATGAGTTCCTCCGGCGGGTTCTTGCAAGAACGCAACCGCAGGGCTGGAAAGTTCATCGTCAGAAGCGAGCCATTGCGTGTCACCCCCAGTGGGCCGCTCCTCGACTCGAATTGAACCGACTCGCGCGTCGTATCCAATTCGGTGAAGATGACGAAGGCGGCGGCAAGTGTGGCATGCCCACAAAGCTCAACTTCATGTTTTGGCGTGAACCAGCGAATATGAAACTCATCTTGCTTTGGGATGAAGAAGGCGGTTTCCGAGAGGTTGTTTTCTTGAGCGATGGCTTGCAAGGTGGCGTCGTCAAGCCAGTCGTTAAGCGGGCAGACGGCGGCTGGATTGCCGCGAAAGACCTGGCTTGAAAAAGCGTCGATTTGGAACAGTCGCAATTCTTTCATGGTGATGAAATTCTTATCGCGCGCCTGTAGGGTTTGTAAAGATGCTCAACGCGCCTGTTCAGCCGCCGCGTGAACTGCGCGGCGCACGCTCACGGCTGAGGTATTGATTTTGACTCTTTGGATTCGCAATACTGTTGCACCTGTGTAAATAACTGCCTGCCATACTCATCATTGATTCCCGCTTTTTTCGCCTGCTCAATTTGCCATCGGGCGCTCTTGAGGAAGTCTAATGGCTTGGGTACTTGATCACAAAATCCGGGTGTCGGGCGGCTGGCTTGCAGACAGCTTCTCAGAAAAAGCCCTGTCGAAATCGAGCCGGTGAATCCTCTATTGGCTTTGTAGCGGCTGATCGCCTCGTCCAGGCATCCTTGCTCATCGGTTTTCTTGCCGAATTCTTGCCCTTGCTCGATCTGCTTCTGACCTGCTTCAAATAGCTCATGACTATGATGCGACCACCAGTAGACTCCCAAGCCGATGACGCTGGCCGCGAGGATGACGAGGCTGACGGCAATCGTGATGATGATTTTCGCTGCTTTTGACAAAATGAAGTTTCCCCTTACACTTCAGCTCGACGCATTTGCGTGACGGCTTAAGCGCAACTCAAGATGGTGCTTCACGTCAGGCCATTCAGTCGCGAGGATGCTATAGATGACGGAATCGCGTATCGTCCCGTCGCGGCGAGCCCAGTGATGACGGATGACGCCATCCTTCTTAGCCCCCAATGCCTCAATCGCGCGCTGCGAGGCCAGGTTGAAATTGTCTGTGCGCAGACCAACCACCTGGCAGCCAAGCGTGTCGAAGGCGTGGCCAAGCAGCAACAGTTTGCAACTGGTGTTGACGTGGCTGCGTTGCCAGCGTCTTGCATACCATGTCCAACCGATCTCCACGCGATCAATCTCAGCGACGATATCGTGATAGCGTGTAGTCCCGATGATCATGCCGCTCGTCAACTCCCTTACCGCCCACGGCAGCATATGCCCGGCCTGCTGACCTGCAAGCGCGCTGGCAATGTATGCGCGGGTCTGCTCCGGTTGCGGAACGGAAGTGAACCACAACTCCCAGAGCCTGCCATCAGCCGCTGCGACAGCTAGCCCATCGTGATGCTCATCAGCCAGAGGCTCCAACCGTATGCCGTGGCCCTCAAGTGTGACAGGATGGATGTTGATCATATTTGCCTTCCAAACTTGCTCGGTCAGGTCGCTACACCTTAACGTCGCTCCCGTCTGGTGATCCCAGGCTTGCCAGGGCGCAACATATATCACAACTGAATCACCCAATAAAGGCAGAAGCGCCACGCCGCGCGCGCAGCCTACTTCTGACGGCAAGGGGTACGCAGTACGTGTCCAGAGCAACTCGCTGCGCACGGCTTGAATGGGCTTCAGGGCGAAGGGGGCCGCACTCGCATTCACGGCCCACAGATGATGGCCGAGCCAGCTTCACATGATGCGTTGATGTAGGGTTAGGGGAGGAGCAAGGCGCGTTTCTTTATTGTAATTTCTCAAACAATAAAATCGCAATATCCTTCATCAATCTTCTGTCCCGTCTGCCACATCTCTACATAGAGAAGCATGAGCAGAGGGGGAATGGGTATGGCAATTCAGGATGGCGATGGACAAGACCTACAATCTCTGCCCTCTCTGTTGGCCGACATCGAACACCAATTGGCTGAAGAGACAGATCAAAGTCAAATATTTTGGCTTCGGCAATTACGGCAGCGATGCCTCCTGGAGATTTACATCCTAAAACGAAACCATCATAAGAAAGAAGACGCGCGCTGAGTCCGTCCCGCTTGCCAGGCGGCTCGCACCTACACCTTCTGCCCCTACTGCAAAGTTTGTTAGATCGAAACTAGATCAACGAGAACAGGCGATAGAATTTTCTACCGCTAAAGCAGCCGGCCATCGAGCCGTGCAATGTATGTGAAGTTCGCTGTCGTTCGACAAACTTTTGCGACCGTTTTGCGACCACCGTCCGGCGTGGGGCGATATGCGCCGAGCCGCGCCAACCAATCGGGTGACACTGGGCCAGCTACGCAATCGACTCCGACAAACGATGTGTGTCGAAGCCTCAGACTGTGACCTTTCAGCTTCCTTAATCAAGCTTGCCGCATGGTCGGCGACATGAAAGTTGTCCTGCGGCTGTACTAAATCAGAGGGCAAGGGAATGGCAGACTCGCTTATATGGAGTGCGGTGAGTTGTCACCGCTTGGCCCCCTCGCCAAGCCTAAAAGCTGCGACAAGTCAAAGCACTCCAAAAACGGCGGCGATCATAGTTGATTTTCCCAGACATTGGTTTCCCTCCAATTGATTCAGAGCGCCCCCGCTACTTCATGAAGCCTCGGACGAACTGCGCAATCTGATCCGCTGCGGTATCGAGCGCGAAATGGCCCGCATCGAGGACGTGAACTTCGGCCTTGGGCACATCGCGGCGATAGGCCTCCGGTTCCGAAAGCTCGAAAGACAGATCGTATTTGCCCCAGAGGACGAGAAGCCGAGGCTGCTTCTCGCGCATCCATGCTTGCCATTTCGGGTAGGCATCCACATTCGTTCGATAGTCGTAGAACAGGTCGCTTTGTATATCCGCTTGCCCCGGCTTACTCAGGAACGCGAACTCGTCGGTCCACAGGTCAGGGTCATAGCGTTCCACGTTGGGATCATTCCCGACATGGCGCGTCCGCGTCGTTTGTAGCGAGAGGAGATTTGTGCGAAGCGCGCTTTCGTTGGCCGCTCGGTCGGCCCAAAACGCCCGCCGCATCTTCCAATTCGCACCCAGGCCTTCGTTGTGCGCCACAGCGTCCTGGACGATGAGCGCCTCGATCCGATCCAGATGGGCCAGGGCCATGCGAAAACCCACGGGGCCGCCGTAATCCTGCATGTAAAGCGTGTAGCGCGAGAGCCCGAGCGCTTCGGTGAAGTGATTCATGATCTCGGCATAGTGATCGAACGTATACGCGAATTTCTTCGGGTCCGGCCAATCGCTGTGTCCGAAGCCCGGGTAATCGGGCGCGATAAGATGATAGTGATCGGAAAGCCGACTGAGGAGAGGCTCGAACATCCGTGATGAAGACGGAAGTCCGTGCAGCAGGAGAAGGGTTGGCGCGTCTTTCGGGCCGGCCTCTCTGTAAAAGATGGAGAGGCCATCTACTTGTATCGTGCGATAAAAAGTCGGGTGTTCCACGAGACGTTCCTTTCCCTGGCCTTGGCCCAGAAATGATGCGAGCAGCATGGAAACCAGTAATAAGTTGCTGGAACCCTGCAAGCAGCGGGCCCAACAGGACGAGTTGACAAGGCGCATCATTTGCCTCCGCGTTTGAAGCACTGCGACGTGGGCCGTATGCTTCACATCGTCAGAACGACGCGGAACTCTGCGTCGCCGCTCAGCATGCGCGCGTAAGCCTCAGCCGCTTTTTCGAGTGGATAGGTTTCAATCATGGGGCGCACACCGGTTAGTTCGGCGAAGCGCAGTGTGTCCTCGGCGTCAATCGGCGTTCCCGATGCCCAGCCTTGAATCGTTCGACTTCCGAAAATGAGCTGTACCGGCGTGACCTCGATGGGGGCAATATCCGCGCCGACGACCATGAGCTTGCCGTTCGGCCCCAGACCGTCAACCAACTCCGACATCGCTTTTGAGCTTGGGGCTGTGGCTAGAATGACCTGTGCCCCGCCCAGCTTTTGCAAGCCTTCGGCGGCGTTCGTCGCTTTGCTATCAATGTACACGTTCGCTCCGAGTTTCTTTGCGAGCGCCGCGTTCTCCGGCCCGCGCCCGATGGCCGCGACCTTATAACCAAACTTGTTCGCGAATTGAATGCCGAGGTGCCCCAGACCACCGATACCTTGCACCGCAACAAGGTCGCCGGGCAGCGCACCGCTGTGCCGCAGCGCGTTGAAAGTGGTGATGCCGGCGCACAGTAGCGGCGCGGCTTCGGTGTCACTTAGACTTTCCGGTATCGCTGCTAGTGCCTCCACGGGAGCCACCATGTACTCCTGGTATCCGCCGTCATAGTTGATGCCCGCTATTTTCATATTCCGGCAATTGCCAAAATCTCCGCGACGGCACGCGGCGCAGGTGCCGTCGTGGCCGCCGTGCCAGCCGACCCCGACACGCTGTCCCATTGTCCACTCGGAAACACCGGCACCCAGTTCATCAATGACGCCCACGACTTCGTGTCCTGGAACGCGGGGATATTGAATGCCGGGCCAGCCGTCTTTCGTGAGCGCATCGCTGTGGCAAACGCCACAGGCCTGCACCTTGATCCGCACGTGTCCCGCGCCGGGGTCAGGAATTTCACGCTCGACGATTTGGAAATCCGCTCCCGGTGCAGGAATCTGCGCCACTTTCATCGGCGCTACCGCAGCTGTTGTCCTTGACATAAGTCCTCCTATGACTCATTGAGTTATTGTTGAAGCGCAATTGCCGACTTCGCCTCGACTGAACGTAGCGGTCGAAAAGCGCCAGAATCAGTATGCGCCGACGTACTCAGAGAGTGCGGCCACTCGAACGGCGTCATCGGCGAGGAACCTGACGGGTCTCATCCATGTAGCGGTCGGCGGCAGCGGTGGCGTCCTCCGGATTGCTGCCGTTCTGACGTGCGCTCAGATAGGGCGCGTACCAGTCCCACCAGTCGTGCTCGGCGTGCGTCTGCTCGTAGTGGTGGTGGGCAAGCCCCGTCTCGTGGAGGAGCTCTGCAACGGTCGCGACCTCCGTGGCTTGTGCTCGCGCCAACTTCCACTCGCGACCGGGAAGCCGCGTCTGGATCTCCTGGAGCAGCCAGCCGTTGCCGTCAGGATCCTCGAACGAGGCAAACGAGTAGTAGGAACGCCGTTCCGGATCGGGCCCGCCGACGCGCGGGTTCTCGACGGCGTTGTTGAGGGGGCCGCCAGCGTAGTGGAAGACCTCGCTCACGTCAACGCCGCGGGCGATCAAGTCGTCGCGGGCGGCATTGATGTCGTCCACGGCGAGGACCAGACTGTCAGCCGGGCCAGACTTGGCCGACGTGATTCCTTTGCCGAAGATGATCGACGCCTCTGAACCAGGAGGGGTAAATTGTAAAACCCGGAAGTTTTCATTCGCGGCGTAATCGATATCTAATCGGAACCCCAGTTTCTCGTAGAATGCTTTGGCGCGATCAACATCGGAAACGGGTACAACCAAGACTTCTAATTTCATGTCCATGGGTATTGCTCCTTTTCTTTGTTCTCGGTCCTGAACTTAAGTGCTGACGATGATTCCGCCAGTTTAGAAAGAAGAGATCGAGTCGACGTATTTCTTGCCATTGTTGAAAAGCACTGATTGCTAATTTAGCGTCCTTTATATCTGCTGACCGTCGGCTCTTTCACCGCCCCTGCGACTTCAGACTATGAACTTTCCGAGCGAGCAATACATCACGAAATCGAATGGTTTTTCGCTACCACTTTCAAGAGTATTGGGACATACCCATATCGGGGTACTGCGGTTCGCTTATGCCGCGCCGTTACCCCACCTCGAAAATGATTTCCAGCTCGACCGGCGTGCCGAGCGGAAGGCTTGCGACGCCATACACCAGGCGGCAAGGGTTCCTGTCTTTTCTGAAGATGTCTTGCAGCAACTCCGAAGCGGCGTCAGCCACTTTCGGCTGGTCGCGGACATCTCCCGAAGTGGCCACCGATACGCCGAGCCGGACGATCCGCGTCACTCTGGCGAGCGATCCCAAATGCTGCCGCGCGACAGCCAGGACGTTGAGCGCCGCGAGGTGAGCCGCCTTGCGCCCCGCTTCCACATCCAGTTCCGCGCCGACGCGCCCAATGAATTTCGCCGCGTGGCCTTCCGTCGGAAGCATTCCACTTAGGAAAAGCAGATTGCCCGTCTGCACCGCTTCTACGTAGGTGCCGAACGGCTCAGGCGGCGGCGGGAGCTTGATGCCAAGTTCTTTCAACCGCTGCTCGGCGCTGGCCGGCTGAGAGCCTTCGCCGGTTAGCATTTGCTCTTTCGAATTTGTATTCATTTTTCTCTCCCTATTGGATCTAACTGGGTGCTGCCGCCTTCGCGCCAACTAAATTAAACCGCATGAGAAGGGGAGGGCGGCAGCATTTGGAGTGCTTTGACTGGTCGCCGCTTTTACGCATCGCCAAGAGAAAGCGGTGACCAGTCAGCGCACTCCATATAAGCGAGTCTGCCATTCCCTTGCCCTCTGATTTAGAACCCTGCTGGCCTTTCTCCGGCCACACCGAACTCCCGTTCGAGCGCCAGTCCTACCTGCCCGACCAATCCGTCGTCGAACAGGCGGCCAAGAATCGTGATCCCGTGCGGCACGCGACGTGGCGGATTGAACTTCGGCAGCGGACTGGCCGGGTCCGGGGCCCAGTCACTTCGCGCTTCCGCGACTTCGACGAACCCTGCGCGCAGCGTCAGCGACGGATGGCCTGTGAAGTTCGTGATGGTGAGTTGCTCGTCACGTAGCGTTGGCACGATCAGCAGGTCGACCTCTCTGAAGATGCGCGCCATTTCCAACGCCACCTTGCGCCGGAACCGGTCGGCCTGCACGAAATCGACCGCCGAAAGAAATCGCGCCTCGCGGAATAGGTTGGGCCACGCATCCTTGACCTGTACCTTAAGTGACCCGAGTTCATTATTGAGCGCCAGCTCCTCGAATGATGCCGCGCCTTCAGCAAATAGAATCGGCATAAGTGAGCTGTACGGCCAATCGGGAAGCGTCACTTCTTTCAGTTCCATCTTCAGCTTCTTGATCGTCTCCATCGCCGCTCGGTCGACGTCTGTTGCAGGGCTCTCTTTCATCCACTGGGCGATGTAGCCGACTTTCAATCCCGCGACGGGCGCCGTGGCGTCGAAATCCAGGCGGCTCGGCACGCTTGACGCATCGCCCGCGTCCGCTCCGCTGATCGCCCGGAGCACGAGCATCGCGTCTTCCACCGTCCGTGTCATCGGACCGAGCTTGTCCAGAGACCAGCAGAGCGTCATCGCGCCGCTACGCGGCACGCGGCCAAACGTCGGGCGCAGGCCAGTCACGCCACAGCGCATGGCGGGGCTGACGATGCTCCCGCCAGTTTCGCTGCCGATAGAAAATGACACCAGCGCCGCAGCCGTCGCCGCGCCGGGGCCGGCACTCGATCCTGACGCGCCCTCTTCCAAAAGCCAGGGGTTCATGGTCTGGCCGCCGAACCAGATATCGTTGAGCGCGAGCGCGCCGAGCGAGAGCTTCGCCAACATCACCGCGCCGGCGTCGTTCAGCTTGCGAACCACTGCGGAGTCCGCCGAGGGAACACGGTTGCGAAATGGTTCAGCGCCGTATGTCGTGGGAATGTCTTTCGTATCAAGCAGATCTTTCACGCCATAAGGGATGCCGTGCAGCGGCCCGCGGTAGCCGCCTGCGGCGATCTCTGCGTCTGCCGACTTCGCGCGCGCCAGCGCGTGATCTTTGGTCAGCGTGATGATCGCTCGAATCTTTGGATCCAGCCGCTCAATGCGACTGAGATAGATATTCGTAAGTCGCTCGGAGGTGAGTTGCCGCGATTCGATCCATCTCGACAGTTGCGTCACGGGTGCGAAGGCGATGGCGTCGTCTGCGGACGGGAGTGGCACACCGTCGGGCTTCGACCGGACGAACCGATCCGATAGGGACGACAACACCAGACCCGGAAGCACGGGGTTCCAGAGCGTGGCCGGCGCGTCAGTCGCTTCGATTGCTACTTTGCGCGGGCCGGCGCGACGCTCAAGGTAAGCTGCCAGCGACGTGCGCCACGAATCGGCGGCCTGCTGGCGCTCGGCGGGCGTCAATGTGACTTGCATCAGCTTCTCCGCTTCAGCGAATGTTGCAGGTGTCACGACGGGGCCTGAGCCTATGCCGGTGCCGAACGTCGGCGGAGCGCCGGCGGTCGATGGCGGCGATTGCGAATTGGTTGGCGGCGCCTCGTTGCGACATGCGGTGGCCGCGACGAGCACGCCGAGGGGCGCGCGTAGCAGGAACTGTCGTCGAGTGTTCATAAGATGAGGAGCCTACTCTCACCGGCTTACTGGAGCAAGCCGAGACGCTTCTAAATCAGACGGCAAGGGAATGGCAGACTCGCTTATATGGAGTGCGCTGACTGGTCACCGCTTTCTCTTGGCGATGCGTAAAAGCGGCGACAAGTCAAAGCACTCCAAATGCTGCCGCACTCCCCTTCTCATGCGGTTTTATTTAGCAGCTCAGGAAAACATTCATTCCAACCTGGAATGTTGATGCGCAACATCGTTAAAGTGGCTTGCCTTCAATAACGCTTACCAATGAGGCTGTAGGCGTAATCGAAATTAGACGGCGCTCCCGCGCCGGAGATGGGCTTCGCAAAGGCGACCCCAAGCCCAGCAATCCGCATAACTGGCGGCAGCAACGCGATTCAGCATATCGGCTACTGTTACGATCCGGCCCCTAGATATTTGTTGAACCATTCGAAATTGGTCTGCATGACCTTCAACAACATCTTCGGCTCATTCGGCCCGTGCGGCTGGCGCGGCAGCACAAGCATGCGAGCGGGCACTCCCTGCGCTTTGAGGGCGTTGTACAGTTCATAGCCTTGCGAGATCGGCACACGAATGTCCGCTTCGCCGTGCTGAATGAGCGCCGGTGTGCTCGCGCCTTTGATGTTGAACATCGGCGAATGCGCACGATAAACATCAAGGTTCTCCCACGGTTGCGCACCCATATAATCGGGAATGAAACCCGGTATGTCGCTGGTGCCGGTGAAGCTCATCAAGTTGGTCACGGGCGCGCCTATCGAAGCGGCTTTGAATCGCCTGGTCTGCGTAATAATCCATGAAGTCATAAACCCGCCGTAGCTCCATCCCATCACGCCCAGGCGATTCTGGTCGGCGACGCCCATCTGAATCACCTGATCGACGCCTGCCATCAAGTCGTTATAATCACCTCCGCCCCAGTCTTTGTAATTGGCATAACGAAATTTCTTGCCGTAGCCGGATGAGCCGCGAGGGTTCGCTCGCAGCACGGCGTACCCTTGAGCGGTGAAGGCGGCTAACGGATAAGCGCCGGGCGAGCCAATGAAACTTTGCACGAAGACACCAGTCGGGCCGCCATGAATGACCAGCAACAGCGGCACGCGCTTGCCCGGCTGGTAATTGACCGGATAGCTGAGCAACCCTTCCACTTCCATTCCGTCGCTGCCCTTCCAGCGTACCACTTCAGTCTTGCCTAGTGGCAGCTTTGGCAGGTCTGCGTTGGCGCGGCTCACCTGAACCGGGGCCGAGCCGTCGGCTTGACTGACGTAGGCTTCAGGCGGGGTATCGGGCGTTTGCTTTGAAAAGCCAAACATGGTGCGCCCATAGTTGAGATTGATCGCTCCATAAACTCCATCGGCTTTGTTCACTTCGCTGATCGCATTGGTCTCGACGTTGATTGCCTGGATGCGCGTTGCGGTGCCGCGAGTTTCGCTATAATAGATTCGCTTGCCATCGGCGGCCCAGCCGATCAGATTCGGCTGCTCGTCATAGGTTGCGGCAAGCGCCTTCGCACCACTGCCACCAGCCGCTATTAAGTTGATCGTTCCACCAAAGCCCCAGCGCGGCGGAGTGTCGCTGATAATCACCGCGATCCATTTGCCGTCGGGTGAATAAATCGGCGAGCTTTCGGCGGCTGGAGTGGCGAGCAACGCTTTCTCTTCTCCGCTCACCAGGTCAACGACAGAGACATCCGCCGTCGGCCAGTCATCGGCCTTCGGCGTCTTCACGCGAGAGAAGACTATCGCCTTGCCGTCGGGCGACCAGTCGAAGCTGTCAATTGTGTAATCCCCTTTGGTCAGCCGACGCGGCTCGCGCTTGCCCTGCGCGTTCTTCGCCAGCGCAATGACGTACAGATGGCTGTACTTGATATTTTCATCAACAAAGCGCCAGTCATCTTTTCCTTTGCTCGCTTTTTCCTCGTCGTCGCTTTGCAGGTCATTCTGAAGAAAAGCGATCCCCTGGCCGTCCGGTGACCACGCGAATGTGCTGACACTCGTCTTTGTATCGGTCAGTTGTTCAGCCTCGCCAGCGCTTGCGCGCAGCAGGTAGAGATTGTTCTTGCCTGAGCGCATCGAGGTGAAGGCCAGCCATTTCCCATCGGGCGACCAAAGCGGATTGGTGGATGATTTATCGGCGTAGGTTATTTGAAAGGCATCGCTGCCGTCGGCATTCGCCAGATAAATTTGCGACAGGTATTCGCTTTTGTCTGGAGCCATCACCGGCTGAGTGATGACATAAGCCACACGCTTGCCGTCGGGTGATACGCGCACCGCGCCGATACTTCTGACTTTCATAGACAATTCTGGAGTCCAGGCAGTCGGCGTATTCGTATCATCGCCGAGCGTCCGTGCCTGGATTGAGAAAATCAACGAAAGCAACGGTAGCAGGATTGTGAGATTCCTTAATCGCATAACCTATCCTCCTGGTGAGCCGGTAGAGGGTAATCTCTGCCGCTCAGTTGAAGTGCGTGCTGATTTCAACCTTTGCCTTCGCCGCGCTCCGGTTGATGCAATTGTGAGGCTTTCTCTATAGGAAGCCCTCTCATCTGCTAACAAAGAAACTCTTGCATTCACTACCCAACATAGCCGCAGCATACAAACTCCCAGAACAGCAGTCCAGACCATCTCTCCCGACGTAAGTTCCGGGCCGACATGCGCCGTCTAACAGCCGTCTCCATCGCTCCCCTTTGCGGTTGGGGCCGCCCGTGCGAAGCTGCTCATAAGCGCAATTGTTGCTCCGCTGCTTTCCTGGTTGATTCCTGTATTTCTGGTTGAAAGCGACCTCCCCTAATGTCTTACATTCTTCATATAACACATCATCATCAGCCTTCCGCTTGACGACCACCTTCATCAAGGCTTTGCATTTCTCGTCCTCTGGATTCGCAATGCAATTTATTTGATTCTTGAGCATGGCTATCGCAGGCTGTGCGCTTCGGCATTGTCGGGCAAAGGCAGCGGGTAAATTTGGTTTTGGACAATTCTCTTCATAAAAGGCAGGGGTAAAGTCAAACCTCCCTACGGCTGGCCCTCCACCACGGTAGGTTGCTAACATGCAGCTTGAATCGTCCGCTGAGAAGCATATCTTACATGGCTGACCTGCGATGCACCTCCTTGGCGCAGAGCGGCTACTCGACGGATCGAACGCGTTCCTAGTCCCGTTGTGCCTCGGATTAAAGACTACATGAGCATCACAGTTGTTTGGACAAGATTTGCCATCGTCGTACATGGTTGCAGTCATGTTGCTCGCCTGCGGCGGAGCAGCCAAACTCGTCATAGCTGCACACGAAAAGCAAGCAAGCGACATTACAAATGTGAAGATGTATCGCATCTTTCTTTCCTCCTTCGATAGAAAATTCGCTATCACTTAGATCGGCTTGCGATAGGATGTAGGGCAAGCGGTGCAATTTGGAGTGCGGTGACTGGTCACCGCTGTGCAGCATTCGTATGCAACAAAGCGGCGACCAGTCGCCGCACTCCAAAACAGGCCGCTTCTCCTATGCCCTACACCGATGTGAAAACCGATCTAGAAAGCCTGCTCTGAAAGTAAACACCTCTATGCTCGTCAGGGCGCAAGATATATCACAATTGAATTGGTAAATAAAGACAGGCGGGCTGCGCTCGCATCACGGCCCGGCAGAGATGCCACAACTCGATGGAGATGCCCTTCGCCATGTCCAGAGCGCCAATCGCTGCACACGGCTTATAGGGCTTCATCGGGCATCGCTGTGGGTGAGATGTTGGCCGACTGCTGAGATGATGATCTGGGTTCCGGCAACTTCAAACGATCCCGAAGGGGCACCCTTTTATATCCAAGTCAGGCCCGACTAGCGCACTTCAAAACATCGCCTCATTATAGGTCTAAGGTTTGGTAAACATATTATCATCAAGTGGGATATTGAATTTTAAGTCAATAAAATTGTATCTAATGATAATACTACTTCCAATAAATATTTCGCGCATAGTCAAGGGAACCATAATTCCGTTAACATCTACATAATCATCAAAATAAACTTGTATTGGAATTGCTAGACCACTCTGGGTAGCCACACTATCCAATATTACATCATTGCGAATAAGTAATCCTGATTGAACATCAAAGTACAGAGATTCGACTTTATTGTCGGGTAGGGTAGCATCTAAGACGAATACTTCGCGATCTCCTAGCTTCTCTTTTCCCCTGACCGTTATTTTACTATACAAACGTTTGATCTTGCTTATATCTCCTTCATCCCAAACCACAGTTCGCTGATAGAGTTCTAGCTGTCTTGCCGTGGCTTCTTTTGTGCCGGTTTTAGAATTATAAACCCACCCTTTAGTACCTTCGAAGACTTCTTTAGTAATTATACTCCCGGCTCTTATAATCGTCAGTGACTTGCCTGGTCGCTTTTGATAATGCTCTATCTTACCTTCTATCCGCTTATCCCCTTGGGCTACTATATATAGTCCTTTCTGCTCTAAAGTGAGCAACTGATTTGTTGTATCTCGCACTCCTATGGCCTTAAAGTAGTTTTCAAGAACTTCATCTATTGACGGAAGCAATGGTGAGCTTGTTGGTTGGGTTCGCCATTTTGCCATGTCTGCAAACATGCCGTTGGGATATTTTTGCAAGTATGCCTGAAAGTCTGCTGGATTCGTGCTGCGCTTGATGGCTTCCCAGTCTGAAATCTCTATTGATCTAGGGTCATTTTCATTTACAGACTCTTTCATGCTGCTAAAACGAAAATCACCAGTGAGAGAAGACGATTCCCAAGGTATTTGCTTGCCCTGAGTCTTATCACGTACTGCAACTCGCACCTGTTTGAATATTTGCTCTATGCTTAGCGAGGCGGTTCGGATTTGCCTGAGTAATTCCTGTGTGTAAAGCCCGTTTCTCCCATCTCCATCACTTGCTACCGAGCCTGGTGCAGTTGCATAAGCTATTAACGTACCGCTTGGCGCATCAATGGAGGCCAGCCCGCTTTTTGTCGAGCGAAAACTTCTAGCAAACGGATTATTGCGGCACGCATCAAGAATGACGATGTTCAAGCGATTTTTTGCATTTTCCATCTGGGCGAGCACGAAGCCGACATCAACTGATTCGTACTCTGCCTCTTCCTCCTTTGTGATCGTTGCTCCCACTGGAACTAGATAATTCACGCCATTTACTTGAATACCATGACCTGCATAATAAAACAGTCCGATGCCGCCATTGTGAATCTTATCGCCAAATGCTCGAATAGAACGCTTCAAATCATTCTGTGACAGGTTCTCACCATAGATTACTTCAAAGCCCACGTCGCGCAGTGCTTGAGCCATATCTCGCGCATCATTAACTGGATTTCGCAAAGGCGCATCATTGTAAGCGCTATTTCCGATGACCAACGCAATACGTAATTCTTTCTGTTGGACTTTTTGGGTTGTAAGGCCCCGGTTGTCAGTCTGTGCCGCCGCCATTTGTACCAGGGACGGGATCAGCATAAAGGTGAGAGCTAACAATAATGCAAAAGGATTCAGAGGATTCTTAAAGGCCATATGTTTGCCTCCGGTAGATTTTCTTGAGTAAGCGTCAGCTTAACCAATTCGGCCCTGCTGTCAAAGAGGTAATTTTAATTGCTCGGCGCGCGAATGGCTGCACCAGCAACCACTCGAAGTGCAACTGCCCGCGCTCGGCGGCATCGCCTTGTTCGCGTTTTAGTGGCATGGGGCCGCTACTTGTCGGCTTTCGGCAAATATCTAATCCTGAAGATTCTATTTACGATGACTTTCCCTTCCGATGTCTTCTCTTCCTTCCCTATGTAGTAGACTTTGATCCTTATCCCTTCGCGTAGCTCTGACAGTTTCAACTCTTGATAATTCCCCTCTTTCATCAACTCGACACAGGCCAGTTCAATTGGCCATCGAAGGGGATGATGAGCACGACATCGAGAACTTGTTTAGGCAGCGCGCCGCTTGCCGTCAGGGTGTTCAGGTTATCGATGCCGAAGTCGGATAACGGAACCGGCGCGTTGATCAGCGGCTGTCCCGGTGCGGCCAGTGCGACGACGTTATCGGCGACCGCTTGCCCATTCAACGAGAGGTCGGGCAGATTGCTATCGTCGCCTTGCGCGAGCGTCCACTGCACACGGATCAAGCCGGCGGGCTTGCTGTTGATAGCCTCTGCACTTCCCAGCATGACCGAACCCGGTTTGAGGTTGAGCGGGAACATCGCCCGCGAGATCGGGAACTGCAAGGTCGGAGCGGGAGCGGTCGTGTGCAGGAAATTGTGCCACGCTTCGGGGAACATCTGGCGCAGACTGATGAAGCGCAGCCCTGAATAACTTTGAATACTCGACAGCTTCATCACGCTCTGTTGGAACGAATCGCCGCCGTCCTGCGCCCTGTAGCTCAGCTTGATGATCACATCGGAGATGCTGTTGAAGTCAATGGGATTGGCGGCTTGCAACATCGTCAGTCGCCAGGTCGAGATTGCGCCCGTGCCTTCAAAGGGCAGGTAGCGCGGGTCGTTGAAATCCAACACGAACAGCCCGCTATCATCCGTCCCGCGTGACAGCGCCACTTGCTGGCTGACGTTCCAGTTGCTGCGTATGCTCAGCGGCGGCGAGCCATTGTTGCCCTTGGGTGACAGCAAGTACTCGACGGCGTTGATGTCCGCTTGCAGCACGACGCGGTTGCTCGTCTGCACGAGCGTCGCGTGGATGTTCTGGTAAGGCCCGACGATGGCCGGGATGGTGATGGAAAGGGTGCTGATCTTGCGGTTGTATTGGCCGGGGAAGTCGTAATCGAACAATCGCTCGGTCAGCGCGAACGAGCACTGGCCGGTGGTCTTCAAGGCGATGACGGCTTGCGGGTCGGTCTGCAACAGCGAGATGGTCTTCTCGATCTCCAGGTGACGCTGGCCTGCGTCAAGGTTGCCCTTCTCTAGCTGGTTGAGGCTGAACATCAGGCTGTCGCCGGCGGTCAATCCTTTTTCGAGGCTGTCCCACGCGCCATAATTCAGATAATTCTTCTGGCTGTTCTGCTCGTACTGGAAGGCCATCTGCGCCTCCTGCGCCAGATCGAAAGCGAGTTGATACGCCTGGAAGTAGATCGTCGAAAGCTGCCCGGCCATCCACTGATAGAGCTGCTCATTGGTGAACTTCGTTCGGTAGAAATTACCGATGGCCTGGTTCTGCGTGATCTGCTGCTGGTGGATTTGCAGGTCGCGCTGGGCCGAGGCGAGCGCGGTCTGGTTCGCTTCGATCTGCGCTTGAATCTGCGCAATGTCATCGGTGGCGAGCTGGTATTGCAACAGCCACTCCTGGTCGCGCCGCTGGAACTGTCCGACCATGCCGGCCACCTGGGAAGTGATCGTAAGGACGCTGCCGACATTATCGAACATCCCGGCTATCGCATCAACGCTGCCGCCGAAGTTCATGCCGCCATCGGCCAGTCCGAAGATGTCTGGCAGCAGGTAGAGCGGCGAGGCAATGATCCGCATTAACGCGGCGGCGGCGTGCAACTCCGTCGCGCCGGCCAGGGTGATGAGGCTTACATCCTCGGCGGGCGATAAGCTCTCGTTCCACGACGCGCTGACCGACGAACTGGATTGGCCGGCGCTCGCGCCATTGCTTGAGCCGGACGGACCCTGTAACCACGTGGCGTAGGTCTGCTGGCGTTGCTGGGCCGCCGAGAGCGCCGCTTGAAGCGACTGCCCTGTCTGCTCCAGCCCGTTGATCTGGTCTTGCTTGATCTGCGTTGTCAGGTTGAGGATGGTCGCCTCATCGTTGTTCTGCATCAGCGCCAGTTGCTCGGCGTCCTGACGTTCGAGCGCGCCGAGCAGCGCCGAGCCGAGTTGAATGACTTGCGAGCTAAAGTCCTTGACTTGCCCGATCAGGTAGCTGAAGCGGTAATAAGGAATGACGGGCGAACCCGCTGGCGGGCGCGAGGAGCCGGCGGGGCTGCTGCCGCCCGCTTTGACCAGCGCCGCAGGGTTGAGCGGCGGCTCGAACAATGGCAGAGGCTGCGGCTGGCCTTGAATGTTTTCGCCGTGGCGAATCTTGTAGAGCTGGCTGTCGACCTCTTGCCACAGGGCGAGCAAGGCTTTGTTCACAGGCACGCAGAAGTAGCTGTTGAGCAGATTGAATGGCAAGCCGGGAAGCGTCTGTCCCGCCGGCGACTGACTTGGCGAGATGCCATGTTCGAGCTGAATGAGGAACGGCGGGACATTAGCGCCGCCGCCATATTCTTTGACGAAATCGAGCGACGTCTTGACCGGCGGCGCGGGAACGTCGCCCACCTGTCGCGGCATCGGCCCCAGCAGATCGAGCGACTCTGTATAAAGCATAGTGGCTTCGGTGATCGTCTCCCAGGTGTATTGCGCGAACAGGCGGTTGCCCCACTTGATGAGGTTGGCGACATAACGCATCACGATGCCCTTCTCGTTAGCGCCGGCGCGCAACCGCGCCAGCGCGTCGGCGTCGAACGGATCGTAGGCGTAAACGGCAAGCTGCTGCGGGCTGCTGAGATTGGCGTTGAGCGTCGCCAGACTGCGATTGAGAAACGGGCGGAACCGCCAGAAGCGGTCTTGCGGCTGGGGCGCAAGGTAATGAGCCAGGATGTCCGACGACGACAGCGCGCGATTCCAAATGCGCACCTCGGCCAACTGGCCGTAGAACGAATCGCCGCCCATCTTCACGGGCTGCCCGGACGTGCCGATGGTTGCCGGAGTCAGGATAGCCGTCGACAGGGTTGAAAGCTTTTGCTTGCCAATCGGCTGGCCGTTTACGTAAAGGCATAGCTCGCTGCCGTCGAAAGTCCCGGCGACGTAGTACCATTGGTTTGTTGCCGCGAGCAGACTGCTGCTGCTGACGCTGACGTACTTGTAGCTGACCGGGTTGTCGTTTGCATCCGTGCCGTTGATGGCCACGCTGAATGTGAAGACGCCCGTGTCATTATCCGAGTTGTTAATGGAGAGCCGGTAGACGTACCAGGGATTATTGAACTCCCCGTCAATTTCCTTCTGGATGATCCAGGCTTGGTCCCCTCCGATGTCGTAGAAGTAGCACCAGCCTTCCAGCGTGATGGCTTGCGTGATGTTCAGGCTCGCCGCGCCGCTCACGTGAACGTTGTTGTCATGATTGTCCGGCGATGTCATAACTTCCCGTATGGACCCATCCGCGAAGGTCGTGGAGATGAAGAACGGCTCTACGTCAACTTCCAACGTACCATCGTTGGGGCCGGCCAGATCATCGGCGTTGCCGTTGAGCGGCCAGTAACCGGCCAGCCCGTCATTGTCGGCGCTGTAGGTCGGGTCAAAGATGTACTGGAACCACTTCTGCGCCAGTTGAAACCGCTGGTTGGTGGCGAACGTGTTGGCGATCAGGAAGGGCGTGTAGAAGAACAGCTCCCAGAAGTACTCGCCATACGCGCCGTTGAAATCGAGCAGGCGGCTCGCGGGTGCGATGACCTGCGCGGTCGGCGTGAAGCGGCTGAACGGGAGTTCGGGCGTCAGTTGCGACGCAAGGCTCAACAGCATATCCGGGCCGCCGACCAGAAGCCGCTGTTCGAGGTCAGCGACCGTGTGCGTCGTGAGGCGAATGAATTTCAGGTTGAGGTCGGCAAAGGTGAAGGTTGAAGGGTCAGCGGCGGCGTTGCCGAACGTGATCGTTTTTATAGGCCGGTTGACGCCCCGACCCGACCCGGTCGCCGGCGTTTCCTTGACGGTTGTTATCTGCTGAAGGCTTTTGAACAGGTCACCGTTAGCCGGGCCGCCGTTGGTTCCGGGAACCAGGGGCGCGACGAGGAAGGCTTCATCGCCGTTTTCGAACGTGAACCAGCCCGGCTGGTTGCCGACCGACTTGGCGCGCGCGGCGAAAGCAGAGATGCCCGTCGTGAGCAGCGTGAGCGGATGGTTGGCCATGGTGGCAAGGTCGGTGGCGGTCAACGCCCCGTTCCAGATTGCGATGTTAGCCAGCTTTCCTGACTCGGAAAAATAGATCGCGAATTGGCTGATCGAAGATAGAGTTATGGCAGTCTGGCCGCGAAACTGCCCATTCTGGTAGAGCGTAAGCTGGTTGGTTGTGGCATCAACGACAAAGGCGATGCACACCCAATCGCTGGACAGGCTCATCGCGGCGCTTGAATTGTGTGTATTGTTAGCATTGCCTGCCCAGATCGCATTATCGTAGGTCCAAAGCTCATAGCCATCCGTGTCGCCGAAGGTGGCCGTCAGCCCCTGCGGAGCGTAGGTCCACAATTGGACGGTCAGGCTGCCGCTCAACGCAGAAAAGCTTTCGCTGAGTGTCTGGCCCGCGCCGGACATACTGAGCACGGATCGCTCTGATCCAAGCGGACAGGTCGGGTCGGTCGTCCACGTCGGGCTTCCTTGTGCGGTCGCATCGGTATTCACATAGATGACATCTTTGTAATTCCCGTTGAGCGGCAGGAAATGTTGCGGCTGCACCTCGAAGACATCCCCTCTCCGAAGAAAATCAAAGAACCAGGTTTCGCCATACTCAAGCTGATTGTCCGACGTGAGTCGTCCTGTGCAAGCATTCTCGGCTTGCGGGTTGAACTGCAAATTCGCGCGGCCACGCGCCAGCGTGTTACCCAGCGTCCAGAGCGGGACGAGACTGGTCATATAACCGGCAGGGAGCTTATTGGCAAAGACCATGCTGTCATAAATCATGTAGGCGAACTCATCAATCTCGGCGTTGCCGGTCGGCGTTGGCTGATCGGGCATATGAAGGGGAGGGCCGATCACGTCGCCATAAAGAATGATGATCTGCTGGCGGCTGTCGTCCAGCAACACGCGCACGTGTTTCCAGGTCGGCGCGTTCGGATACGGATAAGCCAGCAGGTTCTGCGAGAGATTGACATCAATGGGCAAGTTCTGTTCGAGCGTCTGCGTCTGCATCCAACTGCGGTCGAGTTTCTGGAAGCTGAAATAGAGGTTCGCGCTCGTGATCTTAACGCTTTGCTGCTGGTCATTGCTGTTGCTGAGGTTGACGTTCTTGGTGCTCTGCTCGACCCAGAAGATGAACAGCTTGTCGAAGGCGTAGATGGGCGTGATCCGCGCGGCGTTGATGCTGAGGTTGATCTGCTGCCACGGCGTCCATACGGCTTGCTCGACGTGCGCGCCATCGAACAGCCGCAGCGTGCGGTAGTAGAAGGTCGGCGGATTCGTGCGCGTGCGCCCGAACAGGAAGAGCGTGTCTATGCCTTGAGCGCCGTCCGTAGAAGCGGGCGTTTTCACCCGCGCGCGGTAGCTGGCGACGATCTCAAGGTTGGCGACTTCGGAGAAGCCTTCGAGGTAGCCGGCCAGCGCGCTTTCGACGAGCGGCGGCGTCAGGCTGCCTTGTTGAAGATCGCTTTCGAGTTGTTTGAAGGGCGGCGTTTTGGATTTCCTGAGCAACGGATCAATGTAGTTTTCGGGATAGAGAAAGACTTCGCGGTTGGCCTGCCAGACGCGGTAATTCGCCATCCAGCGCCACCACAGTCGGGGAATCTGGTTGACCACTTCCGCTTCAAGGCCCATCATCGTGCTCTCGACGTAAAGCTGCAACGAGTTCAATCCGGCTTTCATCTGCGAAATCTCGACGATGCTCGACATATCCACGTCAATCAGCAGGAAGTCGTAAAGATCATCCGACGTTCGCATGTCGCTGTAGGTGGACCGCAGCTCCCAGAGCAGGAAAGCCACCAGCACATCGCGCTTGAGCTGTTCGAGCTGGCCTTCGATGCTGCTCATTACTTGCGGCGCAACGCTGTTGCCATAGCGAGCGGCGACCACTTGTGATAGGTCGTGAGCGACGGCCTTGTACGACTCCCAATCCGGCAGTGAAGGCGGCGTGCCGGGCGAGCCGAGCGCGAGCACGTTCAGCCCGCGCAAGGTCAACATCAAATCAATGCCCGCGCCGAGCGACGCAGCCAGATCAAAACAACGTTTCAACGCCGCGACCTGCTCGACGGTGGCAAACGTCCAGCCCGCCGGCCAGAAGACTTGCTCTTCAAGCAAAGCGATCTGGTCAGAGGGCCATCCGCTGATCGCCGCGAGCTTCGATTGCGCCGCCTCAACAAAGTGGGGGCCTGTGCGCGAAGCAAGCTCGAAATAAACAATGACCTGGCCCGACGTGCCGCCGAAAGCAGCGGTCAGTTGCTTATATCGCCAAATCACTCGCAGGTCTGTGAGCGTCCACTGGAATGATGAGCCGAATTCGCCGAGGCTGAAGGCCGCCGGTTGACTGGCGATGCCGACAACATCTATCGGCGTCAGGCCGAGCGCCGCCGCAAGGTAGAGATCAAGGGCCAGCGTAGCCATCAGCTCGCTGACTGCGGTCGGGACAGGGCCGTCAGGCGGCACCGTCAACAGCCGGTTGATGTGCCACAAGGAATGGCCGTGGCTCAGAATCGCCAGCGCCTGGGCCGCCGCCATCACGCCCGGCTGAACGCTGAAGAACGCCGCCAGCTTTTGCGTGACGTAGAGATCCTGGCGGACGAGCGCGAGCGTGAGCGTTTCGCGCACGAATAGCTCAAGCTGCTTGCTGGTGCCTGCCTGACCGATGACATCGTCAGCCGTCGTCCAAACGGCTGTGCCCTGCAACGTGCCGTTATTGCTCCCGACCGAATCCGCGATGCTGTTGCCCGTCGCCTCATTGATCATCCAGTAACCCGTCAGCCCGTCCTTCGCTCTGGGCACTCTCCTCGCGTGCAGGGCGGCGACGATCTCCGATTGATCGAGCGGCCTCTGCCAGACGCCGACGTTGGCGACCTCGCCGCTCCAGAAGCAAAAATTCGCATTGCCGATCTGGTAATCGGTGCTCGCGTCCGAGTAGATGGCCGTAATCTCGCCGGTCGAAAGCGGCTCGCCGAATAGCACCCCATTGCGGTAGATGCGCGACTGCTGCGCCTCCAGGTCAAAGACCCAGGCGATGTGAACCCAGGCATTGGCCTCGCTGAAGAAGCCTTCCGCCGTCTGTGTAAAGGTGCTGCTGTTTGGATTCTCGGCTTGCAGCAAGGCGACAAGGTCGGTAGTGCCCGTGTTCATGTAAAGCGTCGGCTTGGTCAGGTTCGCGGTGTTGTTCTGATAACCCATGACCGGCAGGATGGCTGACGGGTTAAGCATCGCCGGGTTCGCCCAGGCGCAGATCGTGAACTGTGTGACCGGGTCGTTCTGCGTCGTGACGAATGGGTTGTTCGGCAGCACGATGGTGTTCGAGGTGCCGTTAAATTTCAGGACAGGGCGCGACGGCGGCTCAGGCCCAAGCGTCTCTGTCAGGACGACGCCATTCTGATCTATTGCGCCATCGGTTTGCAGTTGCTGAAAGATCGTCTCAGCTTGATCCTGGCTGATGGTTGCAGCGGCGAAGGAAGTCGGCGTCAGCAGCAGCGACTGCGATTCCTGAATCATCTCGGCGAGCAGCGACGCGACGGCCTGCTCGTCATAGCCCGTCTTGACCCACGCGTTGGGCGTGCCCGTCGTCAGGTAGTCGAGCTGCGCGACGTTCAGCCCTGCCGCCTGCATCCAGTCAACCCAATCAACGGCCTCGCTCACTTTTTCAATCGAATCTATCTCGCTGATCTGCAACAGCCGCAGCAGCGCGAGCAGTTGCGCCACAGGCAGACCGAGCGCGCGCGCCAGCGTCGAATAGCGATAGTGCTTTGACAGGTTATCCACGGTGAGCGGTATGCTGACGCTGCTCTCTTGCCGCGCCGCCTGCGCATTGAGCAGGAAGTTGCTGATCTGCGTCAGGTCGTCGTCTTCAATGCCGAGCGCCCCGCGCAGGCGGCTGCGCGTGGTGCTGGCCTGCGGCGTGGTGCGGTCGTTCGGAGTCCAGGAGAGCACCGTGTCGGTATAGAGCGGGTCGGCGCTGTATTGCGGTCGGTAAGGCGGCGTGCCGGCCAGCCCCGTCGGGTCAACGAACGAAGTCGGATAGTTGAAGGTGCGGTCGAAGAGGTCTTCGGCGACCGTGCCATTGCCGATGCCGAAGGTGTTCATATTGCTCCACAGCGCGCACATCTCATCAACCTGTAGACCGAGCCTCGCCTGTAGCTTCTTCATCGCCGCCAGCTTTCGGATCGCCTTCTCATCAATCTCGGTCGAAGGCGCAGGCTCAATGGAGCGCAGCGCCAGATCGAGGTCGGCGAATGACCATTCGAGCGACTGCGCCAGGCGGATGAAGCGGTTGAGACGGTCAAAGGTGGCAGCACTGTTGAGCGGCGCGGAGGTTCCCGTCGCCGGGTCATTGACGACGATGGCGCGGACATTATCCACGAGCGCGAGCGACAGGTATTGCCCTGCGCTCAGACCTTGATTGATGAAGAACTGGCTGAGAATCTGCGCGTTGATCTCGTTGTCGTCCCAGACCAGGTTGTCTGTAACGGCCCATGTCGGCGGGCTGGTCAAATCGCCGGTGATGGCCTGCACCGTGCCGTAGTTTTTATTCGGCGACAGATCGCGCGCGCTCGTGCCTATGTCATCATCAAGCGGCCAGCAGCCGGTCAGTCCCGGCTCGTCGCCCTTCAACCGCCGGCTCATATCGGCTTTGATCTCGTCGCTGCTGCGGGCCTTATTCCATATCCGCACGTCAGCAATCTGGCCGATATACGGGCTGGTGTAGCCGTTGCCGATCAGAACGGGATCGTCGCCAGCGACGGCGACAGGGAACTCGGGAGTTGCCGAAGCATACGGCTGGCCATTGACATAAGCCGTTAGCGTCGGCGTCGCATTCGCAAGGTCACGCACGATGGCTACGTGAGACCACTGGTTCAGATTGAGAAAGTTCGGTTGAATGGCGAAGGCTTGAGAGAGATTGCCAGCGCTCCCACCGTTGTAAGATTTGCCGGTCACGCCATAATAGAATTGCAAATAGCTCGGACTCGATTCTGAGGCGACCTCTTGCGTGACGGCGAACTCGCCGCTGTAGGCTTTGCAGAGCGGGTTGCGGCGGTCGCTGAAGTCGGCTGGTCGCAGCCATAACTCGATGGTCAAATCACTGGTCAAGGCTTGCAGCGCCGGCGGGTTGCCGATGCCGACTTCCATCGTGCCGTCGAATTCGAGCGCGCGCTTGCGCCGCAGGTTTTGAAAGAGCAGGTCGTTGAGCTGTTTGTCGTCGAGTTCCGTCTGTTCGAGGAAAAGATCGGCATTGCTCAGATCGCTGAGCGATGTGTCTTCGGCGGCCAACCCATAAGCCTGCTGCAACGCCGCGTCCTCGGTCGTCGGCTGAGTGAGCAAGTCATACTTTTCCGGTGCGAGCGCGAGCGCTTCGCGGGCGATGCTGGCGGGCTGATCCGTGGGCGCATTGCCGACCAGAAACGCGCTGTAGAGTTCGGCCAGCGAAGTACCGAAGTGCGCCAGCAAACGGCGAATTTGCACAAGCGGGTGGTTGAACGGCAGCTTGAACGGATAGTCCTGCGTCGCCAGATAAAGCAGCGGCTCCTCGGTGAGCGCAGGGTTCGCTGACAGGTACGACGCGCTACTCGACACCTGCAAGGTTTCCCATTGCTGTGACCCTCCCACTCCACCGCTGAGGCTCAACGATTGCTGGTTGGCAATCGCATAAGGCGCTGAGTTTTTGATCGTGCTGCTGTTGTCATCAATCAGCCAGTAGCTCGCCAAGTCGCTCTGGCTTTCGGGCAGCCCTTCGGCTTTCATCACCGCAACGATCTCTTCGGCTTCGAGTGGCCGCAGCCAGATGCCGACGTTAGCAATCTGGCCGTCCCAGAACTTGTAATCCACCGAGCCGATTTGATAAGCGCTACTGGCGTCCGAATAGATCGCCGTGATCTCACCTGTGGACAGGGGCGGGCCGAACGCTACGCCGTTGCGATAAATCTGTGACTGCATCGCCGTGAGATCGAATACCCAGGCGATGTGAACCCACGTGTTGGCTTGTGTGAAAAAGCCTGCTGCCGTGTGCATGAATTCGCTATTGCTCGGGCTTTGCGTCTGCAACGCCACTACAAGATCGTAGCTGTGCTGTTCGTCAGAATAATTCAGGTAGAGGCTCGGCTTGTTCTGTGTGCCACTAGGATTGATTCCCCAACCCATGATGGGAAGGACCGGCGTCGAAGAACTCAACTGTGCGGGATTGACCCAGCCGCAAACCGTGAACTGCGTGGGCGGGTCGTAGGCCGTCGGCGTTTGCGTATAGTCGGGCACGAGGAACGGATTGTCAGGGATGTTGATATACGTCCCGTTGTTGAACGTCAGCGCCTGCCGCTCGCCTGCCGGCTGGGGGCCCCCGATGAGCGAACGCTTGAGGCGATGCTGAACCTGCGCTTCGAGAATTTGATTGACGATTTGCAGGTACGGCACTTCCTGGTTGGTGCTGTCGCAGGTGAGCGGAATTTGCCAGAGGTCTGGCCGGCGCGCGGCCAGCGACATCTGCTTGTGCTTCGGCTCTGTGACGTAACCATCAACCAGCCGCAACAGGTCAACGAAGTAAGCCGCCGGACTCCATATGGACTGGCACTCTTCGCATTGCAGGTAGTTGAGCGTGCCGAACATCTCTTGATAGCCGGGCAGGCCGCTATAAAAGTTGAGCAAGCCCGAAGCGTTGTTGGCCGACATCGCCGCAAACGTCGGGTCGCCGAACGCGACCAGGCTCATCGTATGCAGGCGCACGCGCTCAACAATGTTAGCGGCGCTGCGGTGGATGCGGCGGGCCATCTCGACGCCTGCCGTCCGTCCGTCGAGGGCATCGAACGACGCGGCGTACTGGCTGACGAACTGGTGTTCGGGAATGGCGGCGATCTCGTGCGCCGAGCCGAGGCCCGCCGCGTCGAGCGCGGCAGCCACCGCCGTCGAAGGATAGACGCGCAAGAGCCGCTGCGCGGTCTTCAGTGTTTCGATGGCCGCGTCGCGCGGGCCGTCGCCGAGGTCGAGCTGGTCGGTCGCGCCGGCGCGGTTGAAGTCAACGTTCAGCAGATCAACATTCGGATTGCGGCCCATGAAATCTTGCAAGCGATTGGTGAGGTCAGGCATCAATGATTTCTCCTCAAGCATTCTCAAAGTGAAGGCAAACAGGTTCAGCTCAGGCAGGTTTCAAGCCGTGTATCAATGCCTCGGCTCAATGATTTTCTTCGTGTTCTTAAACGTCACCGCACTGATGATGGCGCCGTTGACGGCCAGGTAATGCGTGACGCTCTTGGGCCGCTGCCGGAAACTCACGTCCGGCCCTTTTTTCGATTCGTAGTTGGGCTGATGAATAGTGATGACATTGTTTCCGGCATCGGCCAGTGATTTCGCGAACTCTTCAAAGGCGGTCTTGTAAACCTGATTGACGACCCAGTTTTCGGCGATGATATTGTCAGGCCCGTTGACATAGATCGCTTGCTCTTCGGACACCCCCTTTTCAGGAGCGAGATGGCCTTTATCGTCGCGGCTGGAATCTATGCCGCCGTGCGGCACGCTCGCGCCGACTTTCCCGCCGCCCTTCCTCGGCATAATGCGGGTGATCACCGTTTGTGGACGTCTGATGGTGACGTCTTCCTTAGACGGGTGCTTCACGATTTCGGGGATGATATCAAGAAAATCTTGACCGGACGCCGCCCTCTCCTTGACCATTTCGGCGAGTTGCGGCGGCAGATTTTCTGCTTCCTTGCCTGCCTTAACATCCGCCGCAAGCTTCTTCTTAATGTCCTGCTTAATGGAGGAATTCGTGGTGAACTTCTGGGACTGTTCTATCCTTTCGTTCCCTCTATAGTAATGGCCGCCGATGAGGCCTGTCGGCCTGGTAAACTTGCTGGCAGCCTCGGCGACCCTGCTCATAACCCTTTGGCTTATTCTCCTGGTGACCTCCTGGATGACGGCCTCAGCCGCCTCCCCGACAATCTTCATGACAGTCCTCTTCTTGGTTTCCTGCTTTTTTATCGCCGGTGGGGGAGTCGGCTTTGCCGGAGTTGATCGCTTATTCCCGCCTAGTGCTTTTCCCATGCCGTCGTGATCCTGATAGCAGATCGGATTGCCGCCGACGAAGGCATAAAGATTCAACCCGTCCACCGTCCAGGCCGGGTCGGGACTGAGCCAGCGGCAGAGCCACGTCGCGTAGTAGCGCGCGCCGTAGTAATAAAGCCCGGTCGCCTGATCGCGCTCTTTGCCTGAGTAGCGATACTGCTTGAGCGCCGAATCCAACTGGCTCTTACCCCACATCAGCGAAGTCCCGCCGTAAGGGAAATACTCTTCATGCGTCAGCAGCCCGGCCTCCTCGTCCAGCTCCAGCGCCACCGAGCCGAGTTGATCGTCGAGCTGATAGCGAACCTGTTGCTCGCCGGCCTGCGGCCCGCTCTTCGACGTGCTCACGGTCCAGTGATGCACGATGGCAAAGCGCTCGTCGCCGCCCGTCACTTGCAACGATTGGCGTTCGAGCTTGAGCGAAGCCGGCGCAGCCTTATCGCCTTCGGCCACCAGCCGGCGCAGGATTTCCATCGTGCCGAAGTAGAGCTTCTCTGTGATCTCGATAACCTTCTTCTGCGCATTCAGGACGCGCTGCATCACCACGCGCACGCGCTGACCCGATGCATCGTAGATGTAATACTCGCCATCGCTCGGCTCGCCCGGCGCGCGCTTGACGGTCGGCACGTGCGAGATGTTGTCGCGGTAGTTCCAGTAGACTTGCCGGTTGCCTTCGAGGCTTTCCATATTGCCGTCGCTGTCGTGCTGCACCGCTTCGCAGATGGGCGTGCTCGGCGCGCTCTGGTCGTCGGCGCTGCACGGCATCGCTTGCGAGCAGACGCGCGCGAGGCGGTTTGAGGGAGGAATCGCGTTGCGCGTGTCCGGCCCCTCAACTTGAAACTCGCGCGTGAAGCAGCGGCCTGAATCGGGCGCGACGTGGCGCACCCGGCGCAGGTTGCCGCCCGCGTCGTAAGCGTAATGCTGCGTGTAAGCGGCGAGCTTGTTGGCATCGTTCAACTGGAAGCGGGCCGCCGGCAAGAAGGCTTCAGCCGGGTCAGCCGTGCCGCCCGACAAAGCCGGGTGTTCGCGGCCCGTCGCTTCGATCAAGCGGTAGAGCGAGTCGTAGGTGTAGACAGAGCGCGGCTCGACTTTCGCGTTGTCGTGAAAGGTCGGCGCTTGATCAACGAAGCGCGTGATGACGATGTTGCCGACGGGATCATAAGTATAGTTTGTGTCCTGCAACATCCCTTTGCCGCGCCCGCCGTTCTGCCGGCGAGATTGCTGACGTATCAGCAGAAAGGTCTTAGGGTCGTGCTCGTAGGCGGTGACGACGCCGTTGCCATAGGTGATCTCGGTGCGCTGGCCGCGCGCGTTGTAGGTAATGTCACTGACAAACGACTGCGACGCGCCGTCGGGTTGGATGGCCGCGACCTGCTGAAGCCATCCTTGCGGATAGTACTGATAAGCGAGCTTCGCGCAAGAGGCCGGATCATTGCCATCGGGCGCGGTCTCATAGCTCAACCGCCCAACTGCGTCATAAGCCGAGGCCGTGGTGTATACCGTCTCTTCCAACTCATTGCCCGGCTCGACCGCGCCGCCCGCCACTTGCCAATCGGCCTCGGTTTGATAACGGCGGCGGAACTGGCGCGCGCTTTCAAGCGATTCGCCGGTGATGCCGTAAAGCGTATACGTGAGCTTGCCGGCTTCGTCGTACTGCTCGACCGGGCGACCGCGCTGGTTGCGGGCTTGCGCATCAGGATAAACGGGCGCATCGCCATTGCTTTCATCGCCGTAGCTGATGAACTCCACGGTCTGATCGAGCACAAGGCCGCGGCCATCGTCACCTTGAACGACGACTTGCTTCTTGCGTTGAAGCGCGTCATAGGTCGTATGGACACAGAAGCCGCGACTGTCCCACGAATCTACTAAACTGCCCATGACATTGTGCAGCCACCAGCGGCGGCCCGCGTCAGCGCTGTCGGCGAACAGCACGCCGCCCGCCATATCGTAGACCGTTTGAAAATTCGCATACGACGTGGCCGATGCTTGATTGATCTCGGAAAAACGCGGGTCAACGCTTGCGACCGCGTTGCCCTGGATGTCGAGCACGCTGCGAGTCGGCAGGTATCGCATCGGCGTGCGGTCCTGCTCAGGCTTCGGGTCGGTTTCTTCTGAGCGTGTAAGCCACCTTACACTGAGAAAAGCGCGGCCCAGATTGTCAATGACGGTCTGGTCGGGCGTGTTGGCGAAGACGGCGGCCTTGAGCAACGCGATGCGCTCGGCTTCGTTCAACTGCTCGCGGTTGGCGAAGTACGGTGATTCAAGGATGGTGTCACAAGCATCGTACTGGCTCTCGACCCAGGCCGTGCGCTCTACTTTGGTAAAGTATCCGGCGGGCAAATCTGTGCGCTCTAACCTGAGCAGCGGGTCGTAGTGGTAGACGGGCGTGATGCCGAACTCTGTGAGCACCGGCTCGGCAATGTAATCCGGGGTCGCCGTGAAATACGGCTCGTACTGTTTAACCGGCGCGCCGCTGTTGTTATAGACCGTGCGCCCTGTGGTCAGCCATCGGTCGTCGGCCTGGGCTTCGACCGGCTGGCCGTCATTGTCCATCACCCAGGCCAGTCCGGTCGAAGTCTGTTGCTTCGTCTGCAAGGCGCGACCAAAGCCATCGCTGTAACCAATCGTCTGGAGAATCTCGCCCGCATTGCCGGCGCTGGCAGCATTGCTGATCGGTCGCTCATAAACGTGCGCGGTGCGTTCGAGTGAAAGAAAGCACGGCGGCTGTCGGCGCAGCCTCCAGGCCAGCGCGTCGTAAGCGAAGAAGGTTGTCGCCTGCTGCAAGTAAGCCGCCGGGTCAGCAAGGATTTGAGCAAGCGGCGCGTGAATGACCAGCAATTCGGCAACCCTCGTCTGATACTCAGCAAGCGGCGCATCGCCAACCAGGGCGTCGCCGACACGGCCTTGTATCGAAGAGACGACGACCGCGCCGAGCGGGTCGAATAACGCTTCGGAGAAGTTATTGTTGGGGTCAACGAGGCGGCGCGGTGAAAGCGCGAGCGTTTGGTAATCAATCTCGGCGACCGTGCGATTGCTCATCGCGTCGGTGTAGTGCGTCAGCGCCAGATAGAATGGGTCGTACCCCGTCGTTGCCGTCGCGCCGAACGGGTCGCTGGTCTGCACGGGCAAGTAATACTGATCGGCTGAGCCATAGCCTGTGACGACGCCGGGGGCCCACCAGTAGCCGCTCTGCGAATCGAGCACGTAGCCGGCAGCGGTTAGATCGTCATCCGTCACCTTTGCGCCATAAACCTGCTCAATCAGACTCGCCGGAAAGACGGCGGAAGGGCTGTTGTAGGGGAGCGCTTGCGGCGAGACTTCACCAAACGGCAGCGGATCGGCCAGCGGCACAATAGACTCGTAGGTGTTGACGTAATACTGCCGCTCCCAATTGAAGAGCCGCGCGGCGAGGCTGGTCCCGTTAGGCTCCTGATTGTAAGCGATCTCATTGCGCAACGCTTCGGCCAACTGCTCGGCCATCTGCTCGAAGGTGAAGTAGCCGTTGTCGCCTGGCACGAGGCCATAAAGCGCGTATGACTTCTGCTCACAGCTTACGCCCAGCAAGTAGAATGGCTCAACGCAGTTGATGTAATCATTCACCTTTGCGGTGGCGCGCAAACGGGTCTGTTCCGGCTGCACGCAATCGGCAGGGTTATCGCTCAAAGGGCTGAGGCCGTCGCGGCGCGGGTAGAAGACCTGGCATGACTTTCTGAGGTTGCCCCACGCGTCTACTTCGACCGTGAAATCATGCGCGGCGCGCGGGTCGTTCGGGTTGCGCTCGTAATCGTAGGTCAGGCTCTCGCGTTCGTGAACGTAGAAGGCGGCGTGCTTCTGCGCCTGGCGTGGCTGAAGCAAGCGCACTTGATAATTCGACTCGGTGACGCTGTAAGGATAATCCACGAGGTCGGGATTCTGCGCGAAATCCAGCCCGTAGACTTCCTGCCGCAGCATCAATCCTTCGAGCGCCGCGTAGGCTTCGCGGATCGTCTCCGCGCCGGATTGCTCGATCTCTGGGCCGAGCGTGGAATCCACTAGGCTGAGTGCGCCCGCGTCGCCGTGAAAGTATTCGGCCTCGTACTGCTTCGAGATGATGCCGCTCTCGAAGAAAGCGCCGGTGTGATACCAGGTTTTTGTGTAAGCCGGCGCGACGATCAATCCTGCTTGCAAGGCTTCGTTGTATTGCCCGGCAGGCTTCGTCAGCGAGTCGCTAAAATCGAACTGCTCGCTGCTCCAGGCTTCGATCATGCCGAAGCCGCGAAACTCGCGCGCCACCGGATCGAAGTAGCCGTCGTGATAACCAAAGCGCTGCACCTGGCGAGTCTCTGCAATCTGATCAATGACGGCGACCTGCGCGACCACTTGCACAGGAAAGGGCAGGCGCGTCACCCAGGGCCGACCGGCCCGCTCGTCTTCGAGATAAAAGCGCGTCGAGGGCGCGTAAGTAATTCGCGTTACCGCGCCCATATTATTATCAATCCCGGTCAGCAGGTGCGGCTTTGCGCCGCCGGTGAAGTCGTAATAAAGATGGCGCGTTCTGAGGTCGGCGCCCGTCGTTGCCAACACCGCGCAGGCCGTGCCATTGCCGAGCAGGTCGGCGAATTGCAAATCGGCAATGTCGCTCCAACTGATGGGCAGCGGCACGACGAGCGGTTTGCGGCTGAAGCCGTTGCCGCTCTGATTGAAATAGACCAGCATTCGGTCGGTTTCAAGATAGATCAGATCGGTCGTGCCCGAGCCGTCCACGTCGGCAAGATATAAGCGCGCCGGGTCGAGCTGTTCGGCGAAGTGCGGTGCGCTATCGAACGCCACGCGCGGGCCGAAGCGACCGTGACCAAGGTTCGGCCAGGCTTCGACGCTGCCGTCGCGTATGCGTACCAAATGGCTGCCGCCATCGCCAAACATATCGGCAAAGCGAATCACTTCGCGCTCCGACATTGCGGTTGTCAGCGGTATGCCGGGCGGCAGCGTGCGCGACTGGGCGAGCGTGTAACCTCTGTACCCCTGGCAACGATAGACGCGGAGTTGCTGGTCTTCGACGATCAGCAAGTCGCCGCGCCCATCGCCCGTCGTATCGGCAACCAAGTAGTCGCGGCCATCGGCCTCTGTGGGAAAGTTCTTGAACGGCAAGAACTCGCCCCACGACTGATCGGGCCGGCGCGGGTAGACGCCTTTGACGGATGTATCGCGCACCTCAAGGTCGAGCAGGCCGTTGGCCGCTACGTCGTTGAGAAAAGTTTCGCTGCGACCGCCGAGGCCGGCAATCGGGAATGAGGCGAGCGGCTGCGGGCCGCTGTACACACCATCGCCTCGCGCCTGCCAGTAGAGGACGCTGGTTTGATCGGCATAAAGCATTCCCGGCAGGCCCGCGCCATCAAGATCAACCATCAAGTATCCGCCACGATCCGTGAAGCCGGGCAACGTGCCGCCTTCAACGATGATCGGCTTGAACGCAGGCTTGAGGTCGGGCTGGAATATGTCGAGGCGAGTGTTGCTGCGATTGGCTGTGGGAACGCCGTGCGTCGCGGCGGTGAGGTAGCCTCTCTTGATGACAAAGCGCCGGCCCTCGTCCGTCAACTCCCATTCTCCTTCGCTGTTGGCAAGGTCAGCGATCTGCGCCGATGGCGACAGCAGAACGCTGTTCAAGCGGAACTCGGTTCGCAAGGCTTGCGGCACAGGCCCCGGCTGCAAGTAGGTTGCGTACTGGCCGCCGAGGCTGAAAAGAAACGTCGGGTCGGAATGCGAATAGCTCAACGCTATCGGCGGATTGCTGCGGACTTCGATCTGACCTTGATCGTCGCGGCGCAATCCGACTTCTTCGATGGCCGTCAGAAAGCTCATGCCGGGCGTCTGGTCATAGAAGAAACGAACGGCGCGAACTAACTGCGGCTCGCCTTCATTCAAGTGCGGGAAGCGGTGATAGACCAGCATCGCGTGGCAGAGCCTGTGCGTGCGCACCTCGAAGCCTGGGCGATAGGTTGAGAACGAATCGGCGCGCACAGGCCATGAGGTCGCGGGCGCGTAAGCCATGGTTTCCGGCGCGGCGAAATCGCGCGCCCCATAATCGAAGACCATCTCGAAGTGCCACGCCGTCGCTGCCGTCGCTCGATCAAGGTAAGCGCCGTAGCGCACACACTGCAAATACTTTTGCGCGCGCTGGTCGCGCCCGACTTCGGACAAGAGGTCGGGGACGTTTTCGTCGTCTTCCGATTTATAGACGTAGCTGATGAGATTGCCCCTGGCATCGGCGGACGACTCCAGCAGCCAGGCAAAGACGCGGCGCGAGTCGTGCGGGTCCGTGAGGCGTGCGTTGCTATCCTTGCCGAAAACGTGCACGACGTTATTGGCTTCGGTCACCTGCCAGTAGGTGTCGCCGTCTTCGAGCCGCAGCCACTGTTCAATGCGTGCGAACGACGCTTCGTTCCTGGCGCAGTACTCGGTGACTTGCCAGCCCGGCGGCTCGGCTGGCTCGCGGCGGCCTACTTCCCAGCCGTCGGTTGTGGGTTGCAGCTTGCGAACCAGCTCCGCCGAGCCGGACAGCACGAAGGTGTCTTCGTCGGTATAGCTCGGTATGCGCTTTTGCGTGTCGCGGGAGATTTGCTGAAGCGAGAGCCGGAAGCCGACGCCGAAAGGGCCGTTGCCTTGCGCGGAATCGTACTCCAGCTCGAGCTGCGGCTCGAAGCCTCGACAGGATGATGCCGGCAAAGCCACGACCATCTGCCCGGTTCCGCTGAACGCCTGGGGCTGAAAACTGTTGTTGAGATTGGTGAGAGCGCCGCCGCCTTTCGGCAACTGCGGCTGAGCGATCTGTGGTAGGGAAACCTTGCGGCTGTCACTGCGGCGTGCGCCTGTAGTCATTGGCGGCATTTGCATGAGACATCACCTTCCGATTGATGAATCCTTACTGCTGGGATGAGTTAAGGTGCTGAAGAAAGTCGCTGGCAGAATACATGATTGCTCGACCTGTATCAACTCATTAGCAGCTAAGGGAACAGCATATGCGCCACCGCCTCTTCCAAATCCAGTAGTGGGCCATCGCGAACAGCCCGGAAGAGAGCAGAACGGTGACGGCGAGCCCCACCTTATCAGTGCCAAGCCGTTTACCGAGGCGCTCAAACAGATACCCGCGAAAGAATACCTCCTCGCCAACGCCTGCGCTGAGGAGGAGCCGGTCAAGCGCCTCGTCAGACCACCTCCGCACGGCTATTTACATAACCTGATGTTCTCGCGTGTTTTATGTTAAGGGGTTTCACCTTTTAAGGCTTGCGACTCACAGCGATCTTTTATGATGCCCAGTATATTTTCTTGAATGTCTCTCATTATGTAGTCAGTCCACCAGCCTGCATAGAAATTAAATCGAGTTGATAAACGATGTTTGCTGCTCAGGCGCAAGACAACCTGCTCATTACTTAGTGTCTCAATTCTATAGCTTCCTTCGAGCACATCGAAATAAGGGCCGCCTACAGTGACGTGCTCATCAAGCGTAGTTGGCGGAATAGACGCGGTATCAGCCTTTATGCTGAAATTTAATTCTTTTTCAGGCTCCCATTTGGTTATCGTCTCAACGAATAACACGCCTCCTGCAAAACTGGCATGTCTCACACCACCTAAGCCTTCATGAGAGAGCGTCGCTTCGATTGGCCTAGGAAATCCCAGCAACTGAAACAGGCTGTTCTTCTGTTCATTCTGCTTAATCTCTCTGACTCGCTCAATGTTCCGCCATGCTATTTGAGGAGAAGCATTGATAGTGATTTGAGTTTCGACCATACGAACTGATTGTGGCAAGCGGAATTGATTCTCAATCGAAGCCGAAACAAATGGCAGTGCAGCAAAGAATATAACCAGTGGAAAATTATTCTGTTGATGTCGTTTGGTTTGGAAGATCAGCGCAGCGATAACACCTCCCAAACTCGACATAATAAGAAAAATTGGCAGAGCCATCAAAATGCAAATTGAGCCCTCCCATCCGATTAAGAAGGCAGCCAACATGAGTATTAAGCAGGGCACCCAGGGCGTGAATATTCTGTAGGGCCACGATCTTTTTCTTTCCTTCTCACCATAGTAAACCGTCAATATGCCAAGTGCGAGTGGGACGAAGAAGATGAACCCTAAAGTCATCAGGCTCCAAGAATCTTTGAACCTATTATATGTGAATCCAATCCGAGCTAGGGCACCATATAGGATGCCAGCAGCTAAACCGAACCAGATAGAAGCGTTTGTTTTATGAAAGATTTTTTCCATTAGTAACCGCAACCTTAAATGGTCATCCCACACGATAGCAAGGGCATAACGCTGCCGTTCAGCGGAGCCGTGAACGGCATGGTGAGCATGTGACACGTCCCAATCTGGGCGTGTCTCGTTTGGTTCTCGGCGACAGCGATTCGACGTTTGAAGCCTACGGAAAGGTACGCTGCGCCGCGACACCGCGGATAGCCTGATCGCCGAATTGCAGGTCGCCTGCCGGCAACCTGATCGCGGTCAGGCTATCATTCAGATCGATCTGCTTAACAGCTTCATCGACAGGGTGAACGTCCTCATCAACGAGCAAGCCTTGCCGGCTGAAGACGGACAGCGCCTGATCGATGAAAAGCCGTCTCTCCTCGTAGTCGGACGCACCATTCGCTGATAGAATACGGCTATCCCCAAACCATTCGAGTTCAGTGGAGAAACAGGAGGGTTGACCATGATCATGAGAAAGCTCACGTTTGCCGCTGTGCTCGTGCTTACCGCGGCGTCCGTACAGTTCGCGCAGACGCGCCAGCAGCCCGCCACGCCGACGGGTTATCTGAGGCCGCCGAAAGTCATCACAGACATTCTCAACGCGCCGCCGACGCCCGGCGTCATCGTCGCGCCCGACCGCCGCACGGTCGCCCTGCTCTACCGGCGCAGCATGCCCACCATCGCCGAACTGGCCGAGCCAGTTCATCGCATCGCCGGCACGCGCATCAACCCTAAGACCAACGGTCGCCAGCAGCGTGGCGGCGGCGTCATCGGCATCACGCTCAAATCAATCGCCGATGGGACGGAGATCAAAGTCGCCACGCCGCCCGGCGCCAACATCGGTGGCGTCAGCTTCTCGCCCGATGGCAAACGGCTCTCCTTCACGAACACGAAAGAGAACAGCATCGAGCTGTGGGTTGCCGACACGGCGACCGGGCGGGCTAAGCTGATCAGCGGGACCGACCGGCTGAACGCGACTGCGGGCGACCCTTGCGACTGGCTGAAGGACAGCGTCACGCTGCTGTGCCAGTTCGTGCCCGCAGGGCGCGGGCCTGCGCCGACTGAAGCCGCCGTGCCGACTGGCCCCAACATTCAAGAGAACTACCGCAAGGCCGCGCCCGCCGCGACCTACGAAGACCTGATTAAAACCAACCACGACGAAGACCTGTTCGAGTATTACTTCACGAGCCAGCTCGCGACGGTTGACAGCAGCACGGGGCGCAAGACGCTGATCGGGCGGCCCGCGATATTAGATGATGTCTCGGCGTCGCCCGGCGGTGATTACCTCCTCGTGTCGCGGATCAAGCGGCCCTTCTCGCGCTTGGTGCCGATGAGCGGCTTCCCGAAAGAGGTCGAGATATGGAACCGCCGCGGCGAAGTCGTCAAGAAGATAGCCGACGTGCCATCGAGCGAAGGGATTCCCATCAACGGCGTGCAGACAGGCCCGCGCGCTTACCGCTGGCGTCCCGACCAGCCCGCGACCATCACCTGGGTCGAGGCGCTCGACGAAGGCAACCCGAAGCATAACGTCGCGTTCCGCGACCGCGTCGTCTCGCTCGCCGCGCCGTTCGACGGGACGCCCGCCGAAATCGCCAAGACCGAGTGGCGGTTCGGCGGCCTTGCTTACACAGAGAAGCGCGTCGCCTTGTTGAGCGAATCGGACCGCGCCACGCGCCGCACACGCACCTGGATTCTTGAAGCGGGTGCCCAGCCGCGCAAGCTCTGGGAGCGCCGACAGCAGGACGCTTATAACAACCCCGGCTCGCCTGTGCGCCGCAACAGCGGCGATGGCGGCGGCTTCGGGCGCTTCGGTCTCGCCGCAGAGCCGGTTCTACAGCGCGGTGATACGATCTATCTGACAGGGGCGGGCGCGTCGCCCGAAGGCGACAGGCCGTTCCTCGACCGGCTTGACCTGAAGACGTTCAAGACCGAACGGCTCTTCCGCTCGGACGACAAGACCTACGAGACGGTTGTTGCAGTGCTCGACGACGACGCGAAGGCTGTGCTCACCGAGTACGAGACGCCCAAAGACCCGCCGAATTATTTCGTGCGCGACCTGATCACCGGGACGAAGCGCGCGCTCACGGACTTCAAAGACCCTGCGCCGCAACTGGCTGGCGTCGAGAAACAGTTCGTCACTTACCAGCGCAAGGATGGCGTGAAGCTGTCGGGCACGCTCTACCTGCCGCCCGGCTATAAGAAGGGCGAGCGGCTGCCCATGTTGATGTGGGCCTACCCGCGCGAGTTCACTGATGCGGACACCGCCAGCCAAATCTCTGGCTCCCCTTATCGGTTCACCCGCGTGAGCGGGCCATCGCACCTGCTCCTGCTGACGCAAGGCTACGCGATCTTCGACAACCCGACGATGCCGATTGTCGGCGTCGGCGAGACGGCCAACGACACTTATGTTGAGCAATTAGTGGCGAGCGCCGAAGCGGCGGTCAACAAGGTCGTCGAGATGGGTGTGGCCGACCGCGACCGCATAGGCGTCGGCGGTCACAGCTATGGCGCTTTTATGACGGCAAACCTGCTGGCGCATTCTGACCTGTTCCGCACCGGCATCGCGCGCAGCGGCGCGTACAACCGCACGCTGACGCCGTTCGGGTTCCAGAACGAACAGCGTACCTTCTGGGAAGTGCCGGACATCTACGCGAAGATGTCGCCGTTCTGGTACGCCAACAAGATCAACGAGCCTATACTGCTGATCCACGGCGAGGCGGACGATAACTCCGGCACCTTTCCGATTCAGTCCGAGCGGTTCTACATGGCGCTGAAAGGTCATGGCGCGACGGTGCGCTACGTGACGCTGCCATACGAGGCGCACGGCTACGCAGCGCGCGAGTCGGTCTTTCACACGCTGGCCGAAATGCTCAACTGGATGGACAAGTACGTGAAAAACGCCGCGCCCAGAGATCACGCGGCTGCGGCATCGAAGTGAGGAGCGTGCCGGAGCAGATCTGTGATGTCTATTTTTCGGTTTCCCGCGTTTGGATTTCGTTTTAGACGCTTACTCTCAGGGTTTCCTTTTATTTCTGGATCGCTCATAAATCGTCAGGCGGTCTCCGCTCAAAGCTATCGGATGGTAAGCGATTCCGGGCCTATTATGGAATGATATGCGGCTGATATTCGCACGACGATGCGCTACGTCCACGCGACGGATGAAGGCAAGCGAAAGGCGGTCGAAGCTGCGGCAAAGGTAAGGGTGAGCGTGCCTGCCTCACCTTTGCCTCACAAGAAAAGAGCCACCGCGTGAGGGGGCTGTAAATTATTGAAGGGATTATAGCGGTTTTCAAATCAGTTTAGCCTATACCCGCAATGAGCAAACCAAGCCAAAGCATCAGACTCGGTGATCGTTTCGAGAGCCTGCTTGATCGCTCGCTCCAAGGCTCGTCGCGTCCGTGCGCCCGCCGCCCGCAGCGCCGTCTTGATCTTCGACCAGCAGGCCTCAATCGGCGACAGGTCGGGCGAATACGGCGGCAGATAGATCAGCTTCGCCCCCCGTTCCTCTATCGCTTCTCGAATGCCACGCACTTTGTGGGCCTGCAAATTGTCCATCACCACGATGTCTCCGGCTACCAACGTCGGACACAAGCCCTGCTCGGTCCACGCCCGAAACACTTCGCCATCCACTGCTCCGTCAATCATCATCGGTGCATCCAACCCGCCGATGCTCAACGCCCCCATCAGGGTGATGTTCTCACCGTAGTTGATCGGCGCGCTGCCGACCGCCCGTTGGCCGCGTGGGGCGCGCCCGTACAGCCGGGTCAGCGCCAGATTAATCCCCGATTCATCAACGAATTTGTAGCGCCTCACGTCGAGTTGCTTGATTTCCTGGGCATACTCGGCGCGGGCTTGTTGAATTCGCGGCTTGTCGCGTTCGCTGGCGTGGAGCGACTTTTTTTTCGCGGCAGGCCGAGGGTTTGTAGCAAGCGGCAAAGGGTGGGTCGGGAGACCGCTTGCTTATGCTTGATTTTCAACCGACGGCGCAGTTCATCCAGAGTCAGATCATTATCTTGTTGGACGGCGTCTTGGACGAACCGACGCGCCTTCTCGGTGAGTGCCGGCGGCTTACCGCCAGCGTGTGGCAACGCATCGGGCGAGCCGGCTTGGCGCTGGCGGCGCAGGAAGTTCTTGACCGAGGCGAGGCTGACCTTGAATAAGTCAGCGACTTCGGCCTGGGTATGTTCGCCGCTTTCGTAAGCCGCAACGATGCGGCGACGCAAATCATTCGAGTACGGGTTCATAGCTGATATGCTAACCATTCAATGGCTAAATGCAATTGAAAACCGCTATAAAATTCGATAGAGGGAAAGATAGCGCCATTTCGCTTTGACTTCAGAAACCGCCTCGATAAATAAGTTCTCGTACCTTAATCCTGGAGATTCCGCGCTTAGTATTCTGGAACCTCTAAACATTATGATTTGGTTCTGCGTTACCCAGGGTGGCGGCACATTGGAACCTTCAAGCAAGGGATATACGTCCGCCCACGTTTCAATTAAACGGCGAGAGAAATCCCTGTGCTTGGGAACGCTTGCCATACCTCTAAGGAGGAGGCCCTCGTGTATAGCGGTATCATCGACTACTATAGAAGAATCCGCGAACCACCCTTTCACGAGAGCCTGACCCGTCTGAGTAGGCGGAACGCCTAAGCCGGGCTTTGGTGTTTGTACACCAAAGCCCTCTCGCGATCCATCTAAGATGAGTTCGAGGTAATTCCAATTATCAGGCATACGTTTGAGTGGTGATAAGTCAATAATCTCAACACCACTATCAGCCTCGGATGCCGCAGCGCAGAAATCTTCACTCGAAAGTCCGAAAGCTGATCGCGAAACGGGCCAGCCGCCAACGGCATCATATAACTGCTCGTCCGTTGCCGGGGTGCCGATACCAAGAGCGGCTTGTATATGTGCCGGTAAGTTCATTCAGGCAGGCGACGTTTAGGATTGAGATGCCCCGAACGCCCAACAATCCTCCATAGACTTTGTTCCATCGGAAATGAAAAACTCCTGAAACGCGCGATATACCATATCACGTGTAAACTGGCCGACGTTTACTTTACGGACATCTATACCTTGACGAAGTTCGTTGAACCGGTAAACTGCCAGCGCCTACTCACGGCCCTGAGATACTTCATCTCGAAGCAAACCTAGACATCGTCGCACACGATCTCTAAGATTATCATTTCGCTGTGCAGTACCGACTGCCGCCGATATACCTAACATAACCGTTTCGTTAGCGAAGAACCGATTGTCGGTTGGCCATATATAGTGGTCTAGTGCAACAAACCAATCGACTAAAGATTTGAAATCATCGTGGACAGCAGCTCCAGATAGTGAAGTTCCAAGCGTATCAATTGCAGATTCTGCAAGTAACTGCTCCATAACTGTGTTGCGAACGTCAAGATTGGGAGAACCCTGAAGCCAGGCTTGGAAGGCTTGAGCAAGATCGCTCAAGAAAAATTGTCCCGCGCGCGTTCGACGCTGGGAGCTTAGTGACATGAGTATTTCAAGGCCCTCAATCCCACTAAGGTTTTCTCGAAGCTTCATACTCAGCACTTCAACTTGGCGCTTAATAGACATCGGCTTCTGTCCAGCGTCAAGCAAAAGCATTCTATAAGCTATTGCACCGAAGGGTATATTGAGCCAAATCTCTATTCGAAGTGGTCGAGCAAGAAACTCTGCTGTGTTATAGCCTTGTTCTTTCAATTCGTCGTGGGTTTGCCTCAATGCATTGGTGCGTTGAAGACCGTCAATAATATAAGTGCTACCAGGTCTAGGCCCTGCCAATTGCACACCCAATTCACCCGCGAGCCTGGGAAAATGTTGAGCATCTGCAATAGCTGCTTTAGTCAATCCATCAGGCAGAGCAACTTCCGATATTGCGAGAACCAAGGGCGGAAGAATGCATCCCCGTTGAAGGTCGGCGCGCAACGTCCGGTAAGCCTTAGAATCCTTGATAATACTTCTTTGGATTATGAGATTAGCTTCTGCACCGGTTGTAGCAGTGAGATACCATTCGTAAGAACATACTGCCGTGGCACAATAACCATTGATGCGCTCATCTAAACCAGAAATCAAGAATTTGGGACACTCGATGGTGCGAGAATGCTGATCAATACGGCTTCATCTCACTGTCGAGTGTACCAAGCTTCTGCATTCCGGTTTAGAGCAAGATCGATAATTCGCATATCGTATACGCCTATTATCCGTGCAAAAAATATCAGAGCACTAAAGTGAGAACAAGAAGGCTTGCATGGGAAGATAACAGACATACTGCTGACGTACTAAGTAGCGCGACTGAGTGAAACAGGCAGAAAGTCTGCCACTTTTGTCAGCACTAAAAATGCCAAAACGATCCATAATTACACAAAAGCGCCCTGTGTCTGTTCAGCGACTTGCGCCACGTCCAGAGCGCCAATCGCTGCACACGGCTTAAATACGGGTCACGGCGATGGGCTGTAGTCGCGGACTTGTTCATACCCTCCTCCTGCCGGTCTACCTCTCTTTGCTCTTAACTATTGTACCGGCCAATCTATCTCCCAATCGCTGTTTTCGCTCCGAAGCAATAATCGCTATCCCTGCGGGCAAGCCTCCCAACAGAAGTGGATTGACCTCGAATATTCTTAGGATCGTTCTGATGAGCGCAGCTTTGAAATCACAGCGGCTACCATCTAGTTTGCATACTTCCAATCCTTGAACGAGTTTACCGGGAGTCCGCGACCATAGCGCCTCAAAGGCTAAGTAATAACCCAAGTAAGTTAGAGACAAGATGGCCCCATTTATAAGCGGCTGATTAACCTTGAACAATGCGACCATTGCAATTGCCGCGATGCTGGCGAGCAGATTATCAATGATGAATGCAAGAATTCTTGGTTTGCCTGCGTTTCCTGTCATCATGCTTTAATCCCAATTACTGATAAGTTATCTAAACCTCCAGTTCAGATGGCGCGGAAACAGCAATCAAAGAAAGGTTTTGCGATTCCAAGCTACCATACAGGGGCTGCGCCTTTTCAACATAACGTTAGACGTCGTTTTGTGACTCTCGGTTGAGAGAAATCAATCCAACATTTTGCCAGCCAGTTTTATTTGCTGCTTTCCAGACCACATATTGATCTTTCCGGCCTGCCTCTGTAACTGCCCACACATCCGTAATCTCATCCGGCAGATTAGGAGGTTCAGTTGGCATATCTCCTTCAGCCAGTGCGATCCAAGCTAGAAAATTGAGACTGGAAACGTAGACAAAAAGATGCCGTTCGAGAGTTCCAGCCAAACGAAGTTTTTTGCAATTGTCAGGCTTTGATGCTTCAATCTCGATGGCCTTTTGTAAGTTTTCTGGCATTACAAATCCGCCACCGCCTGGAGTTGCAATCCCTATTTGTCCAGACACCTTCCAACGCGCTACCCTTCCACGTTCAATGCCAAGTTCTTCATAAATTCGATCAACGGAAGAATAGTAACCGGTGTCCATTCCACTAAAGAAATGCTCAAGACCCTCCGCTTCAATATCGTATAGATATTTGTCCGCAAGTGCTCGAATACGATTGATATTGGCGTTAGGCAAGGGATGTATATACCAATCTTTCTGGCATAGTGTAGTTTTTATAAAAGCGCCGCCTTTTCGGGGATCAGTAATCGCTGCAACAGTGGCTTCTTGGCTTTGCTCTGTCGAAGTTGTAACCTCCACAGCCACGACTGCACCATCTGAATACTCCAAGTTGAAGTCATGACATCCAGCACTTTGGTCAGTTTGAAAATGCATTACTGCATTAGTATGTACTACTTCTATTATGGCTTTTGCCAAATTCTCTGTGTGGTTCATAGTCATCTCATTCCGACGTCTAACGCGGCGTTCAGGCGGCGCGAAACGGCAATGGTGGAACGATAAGAACTGCGCTTCGCGGCTCCGGTGCAGAGCAAGCGGCTCCACATCAATCACAGTGCGCGCCGAGAACCACCAGAGCGGAGAAGCCGACCGCCAGTCAGACTCGCTTTGCGTACCACACGGCGACGCCCAGCCCCACGATAAGCGGCGTCACAAACGCTGCGAGATGCAGTGTCCAGGTCGAGAGATTGTCGCTCGCTGCACGGTCATATGGCCACCTCGCCGCCACGGCCCCATATACGGCGCTAGCGAGCACCACGGCAACACCCGCAACCCGATTCGCCGGATACCACACGCCATCGTCGGCAAGCGTCTTCAGAGTCCGCACCCCGTAGAAGCGATTCCTCGGAATCAGGCCGAGCACGAGCGGGATTGCCACGACGAACAGGATCACGGCTGGAACAGCGAAGGGTTGCGTTTGCATGGTGTCTCCGACTCCAATCTGCATCGGCCTGCGCCCGCGACCGACGCGGTAGGCGGCGCAAGGGGCGACATCACCGGGCCGCCGAACGGCATCGAAAGCAACCATGTGAAATGCGTTTCGGCGGCTTCGGGGCATGTCGTTGTTATGCCTCGTTTTAAACAAGTCTTAATCAGTCGTTACCACGTAACAAGACGGAAAGAAGCTCTAGCAGTTTGTTTCGCATCTTTTCATAGAGTTTCAATTTCTCATATAAGTCGGGAGTCTCTTCCGAAGAGATGAAGCGTTCCAGCACGCGATATTCAGGATGCTTATCGAAAAAGCCAAGACTCATTAAGCCCTGACCTGTCCTTAGCTTCTCTACGGGCCAATCTTTAATTCTGAAACTCTGACTAGCGAAGCCGGCAATATCCATACTCCACAAATTGAGGTCGGGTATAAAGCCATCAAAATCATCTTCAAGGCCGTGAAGGATGAACCGACACCCGGTGTAAGGAAACGGCATGCGATTCTTCCGATAGAGTTGCATGATTTCATCAGCCAACTCCGATGCGCGTTTGTTATCACCTTGTTCCATTACTGGCTACCTTGTTACCGAGAGCAGAGACATAACGCTCCGATTCAGGCGGCGCGTGAGCGGCAATAAAAGTAACCACGCGAACTGCGCTGCCCGCGCTCGGCTGCAACTGCTGGTTAGACCGCATTTGCCTTTGGAGATGGAGCATATAACTTTACAAGCTCAGTTGCGTCAGAAAAACTCAAGCCTTCGCCTACAGGTTGTATTGATTTTAGCACCAACTCCTTCCAGGATTTATCTGCTTTCTTCTCTATCACCCAACCGACGACGTATTGGGCTGCTAAACATCCACCTGACGTAGCGACGTTGCCATGTTCTATGAAGGGTTTCTCCTCCACTGTTACACCAAACCCTTCGAGTAGTGGCTTTGTTGTCGGATAGGTTGTTGCTGTTTTGCCTGCGAGTAATCCGAGGGCGGCTAACAAAAGAGCGCCTGAACATACCGACGCGATCAATTGTCTGTCGGGATTCAGATTGAAGCGAGACAGCCAGAGTTCGTCCCGCATCTTGGTTCTCGTCCCACGTCCACTGACGAACAAGACGACATCAGATTGATTGGCCTCTTCTATTGAGCCATGGGTCGCAGCCATTAATCCCGTGGCTGATATGTGATGGGGTTTGTCCCCTACAATACGTATCTCCCATTCAGGAAGACGTACTCGATTAAGCAAATCCCACATCAGGAACAAATCTATGTCGGTGAATTCATCGAAGATTACAATTGATATTTTCATTTGGCGTCCTTTCGGTTTAAGTCTGCCAGAGAATGATTTCTGCCGTCCAACGCTTCGGTTCAGCCGGCGCGCGAACGGCCCTCAACGAAGGGTTATGCGACTCCAGGCTACCATGCAGGGGCGGCATCTTTTCAACATAGCGTTAGGCAGCGTCTGTTTCACTTGATCCCTTACTCATCAATAACAGTAATACGATTCCGCCTGTAAGTATCGCTGTATCAGCCAAGTTAAATATGCCGCTTCTTATCGGCCCTATGCCGAGGCTTACAAAGTCTATCACCACTCCCCCGTTCATTATTCTATCAATAAGGTTCCCCATGCTCCCTCCAGCAATCAGCGAAAGCCCTATTAGCACCGCAGGCTTTACCCCTCGATCCCGTAGGATCAAGGCCACAAGCAAGAGAAGCATAGCCCCTGTCAATAAAGATGAAAGCAAGAGAAGGATTGAACTGGGCAAATCTTCACCAATGCTCAAGAATGCGCCTGGGTTCTCGGCGTACTCAAGTCTTATCACATCCTTGAACAGGAAAATCGGTTCAGATGAAGCCATCTCTGCCTTTGCTACTCTTTTGGTTAACTGGTCGCATCCAGCAGTAGAAAGGAGCATTATAGTAACTAAGCAAATTCTATAAGTCCTACTCACATCCCCTCTCACACCGAAGCTGCCTAACGCTCACGTTCAGCGGGGCCGTGAGCAGCATGGCGATGTTGATGAGCACTGCTCTTTCGCGCGCTCCGCTGGGTTGACTCGTTAGGCAGCGCATCGTCTAGCACGCCGTCTCCTCCCATGCCGCTTTGCGCAACCACCAAGTGATGAATAAAGCCAAGATACGCCTTAAACTCAAGGTCTTCAAATATGCTGAATCCGTTATCCGCGAGAATTGTGTGAACGTCGTGTGGCTTTCGACGAAAAACATTTTCCAGACCCAGTGTTCCTATGTGCGGAGCATTTGATGCCTGCCTCTTGCTAAAAAGTATTACCGGCTCAAAAGTAAAGACGAAATATCCGCCTGGTTTCAATAGTGAAGCGACTTGCCTGATAAAAGCGGGAAAGTCAGAAACGTGCTCTACTGCCCCGCATGATTGGATGATGTCAAATGGAGAATTGAGGTGGAACTGAACAGTGTCAAGCGTCCCTTCGTAAAGCTGAATGTTAGTAAACTTTCGGCGACACCTAGCGAGCATCTTCGACGATGGGTCAATACCAACAATATGCTTAAAGCGCGATGAACTGAAGTATGGGGCAATGCTTAGCCCTGTTCCCACTCCGACATCCAGAAGTTCACAAGAATTTGGTGCTAATCCCAGAACCTTTGATGTGAGCAATTCAGGAGAACGATACCGCGAGAATTTAGGAGCAACCCAATCGTAGACGGATGCAAGAAAACGATAGCTCATAGGTAAATGAACGGCGTAACGTCACGCATCAACAGGCCCGCTCGGCAGCATATTCCGACTCACCTATGATTGCAAGCGGGCCGCGCCTCGCATTCAAGGCCCGGCAGAGATGAGCCAGGATTAGCGAGCGGCTTGCTATCTCTAATCATTTCTTCTTGCGAAGCGATGCGAGCAAAGTGGCTTTGCCCACAATCTGCCCAAAATCTAATCTTGCCCAAAAAGTCCTGATCCCGCCTGAGAGTCTTATTGGATTCTTTCCGCCCGCCTGATTACGAGGATGAGATACAGATTATCCTCACCTTTGTCATGAATTTCTTGTCAGAGCCGGTTGAGCCAGCGGACAAGCCCCCGGCCTAGTCACTTCTTATGGGGCTTGGCTTTCTTACGTGACTTGCCTTTGGCTTTGGGTGGTTGTCGCTTGAAATACTCCATGTAGTCAAGCAACGTCTTGCGCTCATCAGGCGAAAAGTTGAGCAACTGCCGTAAGGCTTCAAAGCCGTTGGCATCGTTGATGAGCTTGAGCATCTGATCGAAGAGCAAACCCAGGTCAATCGGCGGCGTTTTACTGACCGGATTCCCCGAAGCCACCGCAAAGATTTCGTGAGCATTCACGTCCAGACCCGTTGCCAATTTCAGAATGGTTTCTACCGTCGGATTGTTTAACTTGCCATTGCGGAGTCTGCCGATATAGCTGCTGGTCAGACCAGAACGTTTTGCCAGTTCTGAGGGGTCAAGGTTTTTCTGGCGCATCAGGCGGTCAAGGTACTCTGCCAGGGTTTCCATTCGGTCATTC
>JBBWZK010000185.1:0-20704 GCA_039648975.1 Blastocatellia bacterium | reverse complement strand
GAGAGAACCAAGCGGACTGCCTGTCACAGCTTCTCTCTTTCGCCGCGTCGCCGCGTCGCCGCGTCGCCGCGTCGCCTTGTCGCGCCCGCCTCTGTGGCAGTCCTGTTCCTATGTTGTTGAGTGAAGGGCTTGCGATGATCGTCTTCATCACCTTCTGGCTGCTCGTGATCATTACTCTCGCCTTGGCATCGGCGCGGCGTTCGGTGTTTGCGCGGACGGCAGCGGAATGGGCGCTCGACCTGTCGGGCCTGCTCGTGCAAGGCGCGTTGATACCTGCATTGCAAATCATCCTCGCTTACGGATTGATGAGCCTCATCGCGCCGGCAGCAAGAGGTCAGCTTGCGATGTCGCCCCTGCCGGCGTTTCTGCTGAACTTCGTGGCGGTAGATTATCTCTATTACTGGAATCATCGCCTGCTGCACACGCCGAGGTTCTGGAAGACCCATGCCGTGCATCACACGGCGCGGCAGGCCGATGTCTTCATCACTTCGCGCAATACGCTGTGGACGCCCTTGCTGATTATCTACCTCTGGGCGAATGGCGCGCTGATTTATTCGCTCAAAGACCCCGCCCCATTTCTGCTGGCGGCGGCGCTGACGGCGAGCCTCGATTTGTGGCGGCACACTCTATTCTTTGTCGCGCCCGGCTCGCCTTTGCACCGCGCCGTCGCCCTCTTGCTCATCACGCCGAATGAACACCTCTGGCATCACAGCAGCGCGCGCGCAACGTGCAATTTCGGCGCAAACCTCAGTGTGTGGGATAGATTACACGGCACGTTTTATAGTCCGGCGCACAGGCCGGATAACTTAGGGATTGCCGTGCGGCTCAGCCTGTGGCGTCGCCTGCTCTTTCCCTTCGCCGCCCGACCGGAGTCATCGCCATGACCGTGATGGGCCGCTTCATTTCATTTTATCCGGCGTTGATCCTGAGCCTCGCGGCAACCCTGCTCATCTGGTTTGTCTTTCGCCCGTCGCCGCTTCAGCCCTTCGCCCTAGTATTCGTCATTTACCTGCTGCCGCCGCTGACCTTGCGCCTTCACAACCTGATCTGGCCGCTTGGCGAAGGCCGAATCAACCTTGCGGAGCCGACCTATTCGGCGTGGTGGGGCGCGCATCAGATTCAATTGATCTTCATCGCCCTGCCGCAACTGGAAGCGATTCTGAGATTGATTCCCGGCTGTTACAGCGCCTGGTTGAGATTATGGGGAAGTAAGATCGGCCACAAAATTTACTGGACGCCGAACATTGAGATCACCGACCGCAGTCTGATCGAAGTCGGGCATCGCGTCGTCTTCGGCCACAAGTGCAAGTTGCTCGGCCATGCCATCAAACCGAAAGGCGGCGTCGCCATGCTTTACCTTCGCAAGATCAGAGTCGGCAGCGATGTCTTCATCGGCGCGGGCAGCCGCATCGGGCCCGGCGCAGTGATCGAAGACGGCGTCTACCTTCCCGTTCTCACAGACATCTACGTCAATCAGGTCGTCGATGCCAACCGCGCTAGCCGCGCCGCCGGGTCTGAGCCATGATTGGCCTGCTGCGTCGAGTCTTGCCGCCGGTCTTGTGCCGTTCGTATGCGCGGCTGGTCGAACAATTGCGGCATCCTGCCCTGGCACAATCGGCATTGCTTCGAGAACTACTGCGCGACTCGGCGGCGACCGAGTATGGCCGCGCGCATGGCGTCAGAGCCGGCGATGATTATGAAGCGTTTGCCGCGCGGCTGCCGCTGGTTGGTTATGACGACGTTAGTGAATGGATCGAGCGGCAACAACAGACTGAGGGCAAGGTCATTGTCGCCGAGCGGGTGTTGTTTTATGAACTGACTTCAGGCAGCAATGGCGCAGCCAAACAGATTCCTTACACGCAGTCATTGAAAGATTCATTCAATCGAATGTTCGCCGTGTGGCTCTACGATCTGCTCGCGCGCGGGCCGCGATTTGAAACCGGCAAGCTTTTCATCAGCATCTCGCCGGTGTTTCAGCCAAAGCCAAAGACTGCGCGCGGCGTCAGAGTCGGCCTTGAAGACGATGCCGAATATCTGAACCCGTGGATGCGCGGTCTGCTCAAGCGATTCTTCGTCGTGCCGCCGGCAATCAAACGTTTAAGCGATGCCATGGATTTCAAGCACGCGCTCGCCGTGCTGCTGCTTGCCGAAGCCCGGCTCGAAGCCATTTCAATCTGGAACCCGTCGCTGCTTGAAGTATTGCTTGATTATGTCGAAGCCAGTCGCGATGTGCTGATCGCTGATCTGCATCAGGGAAGCATTCGGCGCGATGGCTTCGCTTATAAATTCAAGCGCGCCTCGCGTGAGCGTTTGGCGCTGCTCGATGAACAGCCGCTTGACTGGGCACGCATCTGGCCGCATCTCAAACTGATTTCATGCTGGACAGATGCCCATGCACGCGCGGCGGCCCGCCAAATCGCCAGGCGTTTTCCAAACGTCTTCATTCAAGGCAAAGGCTTGTTGGCCACCGAAGCGCCGATGACGCTGCCGCTCATCGCCGCCGGCGGATGTGTGCCGATGGTCGGCGAAGTTTTTTACGAATTCATTGATAATTCAGGCAGATTATCGCGCCTTCATGAACTCGAAGCCGGGCGCGAATATGAAATCATCGTGACGCCGCGCGGCGGACTGACGCGCTATCGAATCGGCGACCGCGTGCGCGTGACACACTTTTATCAATCAACGCCATGTCTGGAATTCATCGGACGCAGCGACGGGGTTTGCGATCTCGTCGGCGAAAAGCTGAATGAATCGTTCGTGCAATCGTGCCTGTCGCAACGGGTAGACTCATCGAGCCGCTTTCAAATGCTGCTGCCGGTGATGGCGGCAAGCGGGCCGAGTCACTACGTGCTGGTGACGGATGAGCTGGCAGGCGACGGAAATGGATTTGCGAAAAGGCTGGACGATGCGTTTTGTGAAGCGCATCACTATCAACTGGCGCGGCGGCGCGGCCAGCTTGCGCCCCTGCGGGTGTGCGTCGTGCCCGCCGCGCGCGATACGTATTATGATTATTTGATCAGCAAGGGCATGAAGTGGGGCGACATCAAACAGCAATGCTTAATCCGCAACCTCGAAGACGCCACGCAACTGCTTGCAAGGTTCGAGGCTTCAGCCGCGCACTGCCGCGCACTCGATGGCTGAGTAAGCGCGAAACGCACCCTCGCGTTCAAGCGCATCGAGTATTCCATCGGCAAATACCGTCGAGCGAATCAGCGATTTGATGATCTCTAACTTCTTTGCCGTTTCGCGCTCACAGTCGAGTTCCGCAAACACCTGCGCGCGCTGCGCTCTCGATAAGTGGCCCATCACACATTCGATCTGTGCAACCACTGCCTGCGGGCCGACCTGCACCATCAGCAGCAATCTTCTTAGTGCGTCGATGATGGTCGTCTGTTGATTGGCGGTTGGCGGCTGCGCGTTGAACAGAATGACGCCGCTCGCATGATGTCGCGCTTCATCTTTGATGATCTTCTCGAAGGTTGCCCGCAGATCGGCGTCGAGACAATCGCGCATCAGCGCGTGATAGTGGCTGATGCCCCAGCCTTCCAGCACCACCTGCACGATGCAAGTCAACGCCGGCTTGTCTGCGCTTTGCAGAATCTCATCGAGCAATTTAATGAACGCATTGTCGGCAAAACCGGCGACCGATTCGCTTGTCGCATAGCGAGCGATCCAATTGAAATGCACCGCCTCGTCGGCGGCAAACAGGCTGTAGAGCATGCGTTCCTGCGGGCTCTCGGCAAGCAAGGCCATCTTGGCGGCAAAGTACATGCCGCTCTTTTCGATGAAGTAGCTTTCCGCAACCACATCGCAGCTACAGCCTGCAAGAATCCTTTCCTGCTCTTGCGGGCTCGCGTCACGGAAGATGGCCGCGCGATTCAGGCCGAAATGCGCCGCCGGCCAGTAGGTTTCGCGCGGGTTCGTGTTTAAGAGTTGATCGGCAGCGCGGCTCTTCAACGCCGATTGTAGCACCGCATACAAATCATGGCCCTCGCGCAAGTCGGGCGCATCGAGATGTGTGTCAATCTGAATGTTTGCCGATGGCTTCAAGTCAATTGCTCCCGATTTCATCATCAATAGTTGCGGTCGCTTTCTTTTGGCGTTGCCGGCAGCCCGCGCGAAAGCCGTTTGAGCGGCTTCATCAAGCCATCTTTGAAGATCACTTTGAGCGCGAAGCGCAGCGGCATCCATCCCGTCATGCGGGCAATGCAGGCCAGTTCGCACCCCTGTGGCCAGCGCGGATTACGCTGCTCGAAGAACGCAATGCGCGGATTGGTTTCAATCAGCCGGGCGGGAATCGGCGCGACGGCTGACTTCAGGCGATAGGCGTTGCCCGACGTTTCGATCAAGCCGGTCGCTGAATCGTAAGCGTTCGGATAAAGCGTCGTGTAGAACGCATCCATCAATCGTTTGATGCGGGCCGGCGTCGATCTTTCACAACGCGGATAATGCTCGGCAAAGTTGTTGGCCATCATTAAGTAAGTTTTATAACCTTTCGAGATGAGTAGCCAGTAGAGCGGTTCGGCAGGCGACCGGAGTTTTTCTACGAACAGGTAGCGCAGGAATGCTCTGCCGAGCGCGCGGCTGCCCCAGTAAGATTTGTCGAGCACGGTATCGCCGCTGAAGACGCCGCGTGCCCGGCGGCCTTCGACTTCGACGGGCAGGGTGACGAGGGTTGAAAAGCCCTGGATGATATTACGTGCGTCTTTCAACAGAATCACCGCGTCTTTGCCGGCGAGGTCGCCGAGAAACTCAGCTTCGCTGACGGCATCATAGTAGATCTGCATCAGCACCAACATCCGCGCTCTCTCTGCGGGCGCAAGCTGATCAACGGCGACGGTCGTCGCTTTGAGTTTCCCATCTGTAGCCGATTGGCTCATCGAGTTGCACTCAACTTCGTAGGATTGCTTACATTCTTGCTCGCCTGGTTTTGCCGCGACTCGTCTTCATCCGGCAAGCCCCATGCAATAGTCGCCTGGCGCTCGACGTGGCGGATGAATTCGATGATTGCCGCATCGGCCTTGATCGGCGTGCGCAGGTTGAAACGAATCGTCTCGAATATCCGTGTGTCGCCTTTCGCAAAGTAAGCGCCGACCAGACGCGTCAACCACAGCAACACACGGCTGAAGGCTTTGCCCATTAGCCCTTGCCGCTTGCGCGTCACCAGTATCGTCTGCCCTTCCGAGCCGCCATCCTTCGTAGGCCGCAAGGCGAAGATGATGTGAAAGTGCAGCGCGTCCGGCCCAATCGTCACCGTGCCCGTGCTGCCGAACCAATAGCACATCACGTAGGTCAGCGCCCCTCGATAAAACCGCCGCACCAGGCGGGTGAACCACGAGCGCGGCTCCACTTTCGTCGTGTTTTGAAAGAGAATCGCGTGCTCGCTCAGAACGGCTGGCTCAAGCCGCAGGTTCACCGGCAAGCGATGAACCGAGTTGAAGTGCTGCGCATCAATGGCATTGATCATCATGACGTTCGGATGGCAGCGCTTCGTAAAGCGATTCGCCAGTTTGTAATCCACGTCGCAATGTTCAAGCTCCGGCACGAACGGCAAAGGTGCGGGCGTCGAGCGACCTGCCCATATCCAGATGAGGCCGTAGGTTTCGGCGACCGGAAAGCTCGCCAGGCGTGGCACAAAGGCGCATTGCGGCTCGCAGGGAATCTCGATGCAGCGGCCATCCGCCGCATACTTCCAGTAATGAAACAAACAACGAATGGCGTTGCCTTCGACCTTGCCTTCGGCCAGGTGCGCACCCATGTGCGGGCAGTAAGCGTCGAGCGCGACGGCACGACCGTCGTCGCCGCGATAGACGACCAGTTCGCGCCCCAGAAAGCTGAGCGCTCGCGCCCGACCGCGCGGCAACTGGTCGGCGCGCATCGCCCAGTACCAGCCTTCGGCGATGCGTTCAGCGTTGTTGAAGATACTGGTTTCGGTCAACGATCCCATGGCTTGTCCGCCGCGAAAAAATCAGATACGCAAGATGCGCAGGGATTATAGGGGCGTGGCGGGCGCATCTCAACCGCCACCGCGCTTGACCGGAATACAGGCGAAGGCTACGCTGACTTGGGCGCTCCGGTTGAAGTCAGAGGGGAATGGAAATATGAAGAAAATTACTTTTATTATCACAGCAGCTTTATGCTTGTTGTTGGCTTTGAAGGCTAGCACGGCGAATGCGCAAACCAGTAAAGACCCGTGCGCCAACGCGCAGACTCAAGTTGAAATCAATGAATGTCAGGGCCGCGAGTACAAGAAAGCCGACGCGGCGCTAAATGCGATTTACAAGCAATTGATGGCGAAGATTGATACGGAGGGCGAGCGTGCCGTGCTCAAGGCGGCGCAAGTAGCGTGGATCAAGTATCGCGATGCCGATTGCGAGTTTGCAAGCTACCTCAACAAAGGCGGGACGATTTACCCGCTCGTCTACAGCGGCTGTTTAACGGCGCACACACAGGAGCGCAGCAAACAATTGCGCGAGTTGCTCAAAGATCGCTGAAGGTCGAACCATGGGAGCGCGGGCAACTTGCCCGCCGATCTTTCACGGACGAGAGATTGCGGGCGAGACGCCCGCGCTCCCAAAGCCTTACTCGAACTGGCGTTTAAATTCGAGAAACTGCTGTTGCAGTTCGGCAAGTTGCTGTCGCAAGGTTTCGACATCGTTTTCGAGTCGTGCGAGGCGTTCGTTTTCGGCGCGCACTTCTAGCACAGCGGCTTCGGCGCGCGGCTCAGCCGCCGGCTCTTCGACGTGAACTTCGCCGGCCATCAGATGTGCGTAGCGCGATTCTTTCGTACCTGGCTGGCGCGGCAGCTTGACCGCAAGCGGCGGCTCGGCAGTGATCAACGATTCGAGGGTCATCTCGACTTCGGCGAGTTCGGCAAATTCGTACATTCTGCCGGTGCGGCCTTTGATTTCGCCGACGGTCTGCGGGCCGCGCAACATCAACACGGCCAGCACGGCGGTCTCCTGCTCGGCGAGGTTGAACTTTTCAGACAGGCGATGCTCATATTTCGGCACGCGCGCGCCCGCCGCCGCCACTTGCCAGACGAGTTGTTTTTCGCGCAAGGATTCGAGGGCGCGGGCGACCGCCCTTTCATCATAAGCGACCACCGGCTCGCGCCCCGTCAGTTGATTGCAGGCATTGACGAGCGCGTTCATAGTCAGCGGATAGTATTCCGGCGTCGCCATCTGTTTTTCGACGAGCGCGCCAATGACTCGCACTTCAATCGCATTCATCAAAGCGTCCATACTAGCCTCAGTAAAGAAGTGTGCTGAATATTACAACTCGCTGGCCATCAGTTATTGCGGCGCAGCCGGCCCCAGAAATCGCTGGTCAGGTAATCCGGGTCGACGCCCTCATAGCGCGCTTCTAAATCCGCCTCGACTAGCACATGGCCTTGCAACCAGATGTTGGCGCTGAAGGCCGCGCCAATCTTCAGTTGGCCGCGCAGGGCGCGCTGATTAACGATCACTTCCAGGCGGATGAGGCCGGCGTCAATGTGAACCCAGAACAACTCCGCGCCGGTCGCCGGGTTGCGCAGGCTGCGCCACGCCAGCACCCGCCCATTGATGACGTAATCGTTCTCGCAAGCCTGCTCGGCCAACCCCTCAACCTCCGCCGCGTTCAGGAAGCGATAAGGGTAATTCTGCACGGCAAACGAATCTGGGTAATGCGTGATGTGGGCGCTATAAGCCAGCCCGGCTATGGCGACGTGCAGGTGCGAGGCGCGCCATTCAATTGCCGGGATTTCCGTGAGGTTCTGCAATTCAAAGATGACGTTGGGGCCGCCATACAGCGTGCCTTCGATGACCGCTTCGCCGTCTTCATCGTACTCGATCAATTCCCAGGGCAGCAGGGCGCGCGGGTAGCGGCTGCGAAACGCCGGACGGCAATCGGCAAAGTAGGATTCATCACTTTGCTCGAAGAGCACGGCCCAGACTTCCAGGCCGTCGCCGAGCTTCCAGCAGCGCCCATGCAGCGTCGCCTTGCCGCGCGCCGCCCGCGAACGCAGGCCGGCGGCATCAACGTATTCGATGAGCGAATTGTAGGACGGCTCGTCGGTCACCTGCACGCCGACCGACGCGAACAATTCGGTCATCACCGAACTCTCGCCCGCATCCGTCTGGCTCGTTTGATCCTTCGAAGGGTAAGACATGGTCAGGATTCAGGATTCAGGATGATCGTTGTGGAAAGCGCTAGTCTATAAGCAGGCCGCCGACAACTGAATCCTGAATCCTATTTCGTTTTCGTTTCCTCGCCGATTTCGGCATTCAGCGTGTATTCGCGCCCGTCGCGCAGGATTTGAATCGCGATCTTCGCGCCGGGCGATTTGCCGGCGATAATGCGATTGAACTGCACGTAAGAAGTGATGGACTGGCGATCAACTGCGGTGATCAAATCGTCTTTGCGCAGACCGGCGCGCGCCGCCGGCGTGCCGCGCTCGGCGCGAATCACCAGCACGCCGCGCCTGTCGGCTGGCAGTTTCACCAAGCCGCGACTGTCATTGTCAATGTCGCGCGTGTCGAGGCCGAGAAAGCCGCGCGTCACCCGCCCGCGCTCGATCAGTTGCGGCAAGATTGCTTTCAGCGTATTGATCGGGATGGAAAAGCTCAGCCCCTGTGTTCGTTCGAGCACCAGCGTGTTGATGCCGACGACGCGGCCCTGTGCGTTGACCAGCGGCCCGCCGGAGTTGCCGGGATTGATGGCCGCATCGGTTTGCAGAAAATCATCGAACTGGCCGCCGAACCCTGTGCGCCCTTTGGCGCTGACGATGCCAAGCGTCACCGTGTGATCCAGGCCCAGAGGGTTGCCGATGGCAATCACCCATTCGCCGACGCGCAGGCTGTCGCTGTCGCCGAGATCGGCTACCGGCAGCGGCTGGCCGGTAGACTGGATTTCCAGAACCGCGATGTCCGTCGCTTCGTCGTAGCCTTTGATCGAGGCGGGAAACTGCCGCCCGTCGTGCAGGGTTACAGTAACATTATTTACAAGTTTCGTCTGTGTCGTATCCTGGCTGCGCGGCGTCAACGTGCGCCGCCCTTCGGCAGCGTTGATGAGATGAAAGTTGGTGGCGATCAATCCTTTCGGATCAATGATGAAGCCGCTGCCGATGTTTTCGCCGCCTTCGGCCATTGAGCGCACATTGACGACGACGTCATTGACGCGCTCGGCGATGCCGGTCACGTCGAGCACAAGCATCTTGCCCTGGTCAATCGCCGCCATAGGGCGCGGCACAGCGGGCGCGGCAGCCGTCTTCTCCTGACGAGCGACGTTCGCCGACGGCGCGGCCAGCGCAGGCGCAATCAGCATAAGGGCAACCAAAAGGGCGCGTGAAATTTTAATCATTATTCTGTCCTGAGCGAGTCTTTTTTATTTGCCGCATCGGAGGCAGGCGCGCGCGACCGCAAGCCGCGAATATTGCGCGCCGGGCCATAACGCGGGCGCTGTCCTGAACGCACCATCTCCGCAAACAGATCGACGTCGTAGTCGCAGTCGCGCGACATCTCTTCACGAATGGCGTGCAGTTCTTCCAGAAATCTTGGCTTGCGATACATCACATCAGTGAAAAGTGACAAGTGACAAGTGACAAGACGGATGCTTGCCTTTACTTTTCACTTGTCACTTGTCACTTGTCACCTCCGCTAGAATTCCGCGTTGATCAGGAACTCAGGCGTCACGATCATGGGCACGAAAAAACCTGCCAGGGTGTTGAACAGGTTGATGCGCGCCTGCTTGTGAACGTTGGCGATATGGCCGAAATCCCAGGTCACCAGCAAGTCGGCTTTGTTGACCGAGGCGAGCGCGACGTGCAGCGCATTGCTCAGGTATTTGCGATGAAAGATGCCGCGTTCGATGTAGCCTTCGGCCAGTATCGCGGCCTCTTCGCTGATGTCATACTGCGGCATCGCGCGAACCAGATTCAGGTAAGCCGCGCGGCGCGGCTCGTCCATGCGCTCAAGCTCGCGCACGACGAGCGCCGACACATGCGGCTCGTAATCCCGCAACTCATGCTCCCACCAGCGAATCGTCAGGTCGCGGCGAAACGGCTCGCCGTTGTCGAGGTAAGCACCGACCACCGATGTTTCGATGTAGAGCGTCTTCTTCATAATCGCCGATAGCTATTCTACCACAAAGAAGAGTCTGGAGAGTCCATGGAGTCCAGAGAGTCTGCCAAGTCAAAACGACCCGACGACTCTCTGGACTCCATGGACTCTCCAGACTCGCTAGACTCTCCAGACTGTCCAGACTGCTTACTGCTTCGTGACCGCGCTGGTGTGCGGTTGGAAGCGCACCTGTGCGTGCGGGAAGTCAAGGGTGACGCGGAAGTGGCGCAGGAAGTCGCCGCCCAGAAGGCCGCTCTGCTCGAAGCCGCTGGTTTCGTTGATGGCCTCGAAATCGAGCACCAGAGCGCGCAGGTTGTTTTGCCTGAGGTCGGCGACGCGACAGTTGCGCAGGAAGAGCAACTCGACGTTTTCGGCGATGCCGGCAGCGCCGATGACGCTGGCGTGCTGGCCCTGTATGATGCGGTCGCGCATCTTCAAGCGTTCGACAGCGGCCATCGAAATCGCCGTCGAACTGGCACCCGAATCGAGAATCACGTTGACCGGGATCGAGCCGTCGAACGCTGTCTCGATGCTGATCAGCCCGTTCTGCGTCATACGAAACGGAATCGTCGTGACGTCAGGCAAAGCAACGACCGGCACGGGCCGATCTGTATTGCGGTCTAAGATCAAGCGACCTTGCTGATAATCCAGTGCGGCAATGAAACGCGACAGGATAGACAGGCCGATGAAGCCGTCAGCGTGTTCGTCCAACGGACGATCTTCCATGCCATGAAACGGGCGGATGAAGCACGGCACAATCCTGACTTTGACTTCATTCAGTTGCAGCGAGTTGATCAGGCCATAGACGATGGGAAACTTGCCGTCGCCGCCGATGCCTTGCGATTTGCCGCCGCGCGCAATCTCGGAGACGCCCAGTCGTTTCGCCGCTTCTTTCGAGATGACCGTGAAGCCTGAGCCTGTATCGATGACGAAAAGAGCATCGCGTCCGTTGACTTTGACGCGGATGTAGGGCCGGCGATCCGAGCCGAGACGAAAGGCCACTTCGGACATCTGTGGGCCGCCGACCTGATGCACCTGAAGTCCGGCCAGCCGGCGATAGAATCTGATCAATCCCTGTATGCGGTCGCGCCGGTCGCTGTCGCTTAGGGGAGCGATTTGCAGAAACAGTTCGTAAGCGTCGGCAGCTTCCTTATAATCTTCGGCACGCGACGAAGCGCGCGCATAGGTCATGAGGTAATCCGGTTCATCGGAATCGAGGCGAATCGCATAGATCGATTTGGCGCGCGCTTCGTTGATGCGGCCCTCGAAGTAATCCAACTCGGCGGCGTTGCCATAAGCGAGCGCTTCCTTGGAATCGAGGCGTAGGGCTTCTGTGAGCTCAGGCACAGCGGCTTGCAGGAAGCCCGAATGCAGCAGCGCCGCGCCGGCAAGCGCATGCGCACGAGCATTGTTCATATCGAGCTTCAATGCGGTGCTGGCGTAGTCAAAGCAGAAGCCGTAGCTTTGCATCTTCATGTAGGCGAACGATGCGCCGAGTTGCGCTTGAATATCCTGTGCGTCGCGGGTAATGAGATCGTTGTAAAGGTTGGCGGCCTGTTCAAAGGCGCCCTTGCGCAGCGCCTTGCGTGCGTTGCGGTGGGTTTGTTCTTTGGTATTCTGATCTTTCGGATCTTTGACGTCGGCGAGCGCCAGAGGCGCCAGCGCCAACGCGACGAACAAACCAATGATTAGAAAGTTTCTCGTTCCTCGTTTCTGGTTTCTGGTTGTCCGAGGATGAGAGTCCGTTTCCGCCAGAAAGGAACCAGAAACTAAGAGCCAGGAACCAGAAACTGAACGTCGAACGCTCTCGATACCTTTGACCTTCATGGTAAATTCTCCCGGTCGTCGTGTACCACAAGAGCTGGTCGAGTCCTTTGCGGGCACTGGACAATGGACTCGTCAAAGAGTGTCGCTGCCACTAATGTGAACCTGACGCTGCGCGCCTATCTTTACGAGGTGAATGACAGGTCTTGTTCGAAGCGCCAGCCGATTGTTGATCGGTCATTGGTGGCCGCAAAAATTCTATGCCGCTTGTGGATTGAAGTCAATCATTCAATCGAGAAACCGTCGGAGCACATTTTGCCCCATAAAAGTGTCAGGCTCGAACGGTGTCCCTGGCCGCTCGAGCCTGAAGGCCATCCCTGGCGGGATGACGCTTACCATTCGGGATGATTGTGGGTCGCGGCAATCATACGCCGCCGAATTGGAATTTTCAATACCAAAACCTGTTGCACTTGCACCCTCCGAAAGCGAACCTCAGATGGACTTGTCCGCGAAAGACGGGTTGGCCATACGTGATAGCTGCGGCGATTGACATTACAGAACTCTCGTTCATGATCTCAGTTTTATTCGCGCTGAGCTTAAAAATTTGTAGAAAATCGTTGACAGCAAAATGGTGATAAGGGTATTCTCAGGCATCCTCGCGGCATTGCCGCCATATGTCGGTTGCGACAAAGTTGAATCTGCAACCGCTGGGCGGGCGTAGTGAGGATAGGAAAGACGGTAAGCTGATGAAACACACTTATTCACACATCACGGCTGATTGGGTCAGCGTTAGGGGCGCGGTGGCGCTCGCACTTTGCTTTGACCGTCTGCAAAGCTTGCCGCTGGCCGCGCCGTTTACGCGTATGCAGAAGACCACGATCACAGACCCATAAAGAGTTTTTAAGCGTCAAACGCGACCGCCGCCAGCGTCCAGATTGACGTTGGCGGCTTTTTGATTTTTACGGACGTTTTCAAGCGCTGCGGTCAAAAGCGATCACTCACTCGACAGTCGTTCAATACGTGCCCGCGAACTGTCACAAAGGCTTTCACGCGAAAGCTCGGAGGACGCCATGCATTCGGTGACTTATAGAGAGTTGCTCGGCAGAAATCGTAACTTCCGCTGGCTCTGGATGGGCCAGATCATCAGCGAGCTTGGCACCTGGTTTTCCTTCATCGCCGAACTCGGTCTGGTGCGCCTGATTTCCGGTTCGACCTGGGCGACGACCGGATTGCTGGTGGCGCGACTGCTGCCGTTCTTACTCGCCGCGCCGATTGCCGGGGTTTTCGTTGACCGGCATTCGCGCAAGCGCATACTGATCGTCACCGACCTGCTGCGCGCCCTGGTGGCGTTGCTGTATGTCGCGGCGGGTGCGCTGCGATCTGTGGAACTGGTGATTATCGGCAGCGCCTTGATGTCTTCGCTGACGATGTTCTTTGAAGGGGCGAAGAACGCCGCGATACCGAACCTGACGAGCGGGCGCGAACTGCTATCGGCTAACGTGCTGATGTTCTCGCTGCGCTTCTTGCAGTTCACCTTGGGGTCGGCGCTGGGCGGCGTGACGGCGGCACAGTTCGGCTATAACGTGGCGTTCATTGTCAACTCGCTGTCGTTCGTAGCGTCAGCCCTCTGCATTGCCGTGATTCCGGCAAACGCCATGCGCAAAGCCAGCCTACAGGCGAGCGCGCCAGCCATCGTCGCCACCTCGGTTGAAGCAGCGGCGACCTAGCCGATTGACGGCAGCGAGCAACCCATGGCAGCCGCGCGCCAGCATTTCCTGACCGACTTGCGCGAAGGCTTGCGTTACATCTGGGCGACGCCGTTTGTGCGCGCTGTGATTCTGGTGAATATCGGTTGGGGTACGGGCGGCGGCATGAACAACCTCATCTTCGACCAGATCGGCGGCCACGTCTTCAACGGCGGCGCAGGCGACCGCGGCGACTGGAACGTGGCGATGTTGTTTACGGCAGCCGGCGCAGGCGTCTTTCTCGGCATGCTGCTGTCGCGCCGGGTCAGCGCCTGGATCAACGACGAACAACGTGCCGGGCGCTTCATCGGCTGGGCGCTGCTGCTGCACGGCGGGTTGTTCGCGATTGGCGGCTGGATGCCTTCGCTGTTGCTGATGTCGATATGGATCGCGGCCAGCCGCCTGGTGTTGGGTGCCGAATTCGGCGTGCAGGAGACCATGATGATGCGAGTGATCCCGGACGATTATCGCGGTCGCGTGTTCACCACCGACCGCTCGCTTGAATTGGCGACCATGGCGATTACGACTATCGTCGCCGGCTGGCTGCTGAACTATCTCAGCCCGCGCGTAATGATGATTACATCGGGCCTGCTATCGGCAAGTCCGGGACTCTTCTGGTTAATGGCCATGTGGGCCGCGCGCTTCAGCGTACCGACGCGCGCGGTGCGCGAAAGTTACGGCGACTAGTCGCCTTCCGCACAGGAGCGCGACGAGGATGCCGATGGAAAGGAGACGCAGCGATGAATATACTCGCTTTGATACTGTTGGCGACGCTCAGTTGTGGCATCGTGGCAGTGTCGCTGCGCCTCCACGCGGGACTGACGCGCCAGCGCGGCTCGCGTTCGGGGGACCCACGGGATTGGGTAATGCAGCGGCGCGACACAGCCGCTTGAATGGTAACCACCAGCCGCCGCGTTTGTGGCGATTCTCTTTGAGTGATATTCGCTACATTCGCGGTGGTTTATCCGCAGTTCCCCGGCAGTCGTTGGATTCTTGCATCGCACGGGCCTTTCGAGTACCATTTCGGCAGATATAGAAACTGGTCTTTCGATTCTAAAGGAGGGCAAAATCCCATGAGCCATTCAGAGACCGAGGCGATCAAGCAGCACCTCATCGCCAATGACACGCACTTCGCGGAACTGGTGAACACGCACCGCGAGTACGACAAGCGATTGATCGAGTTAGAGGAGTTGCATTACCCGAACGCCGAGGAGCAGATGGAAGAAGCTGTGCTCAAGAGAAAGAAGTTGCAGTTGAAAGACGAGATGGAAACGATCATGCGCCGCTACAAAGAGCAACACCAGGCGGCGGGTCACTAAACTCAATCGACGCCAAGCATTAATTTTACTTCTGGTTGGTTACTCACGAGCGGCGGCTTCGGCGCGCCTCCAGGCGCGTTGAGACGTGCGCTATTGGGTAACCTCATTTTATTTTAGATTTTGGATTGTGCCGACAGGCGCTGAAGGCTTGCAAGCCTTCCTCCAATCTAAAATCCAAAATCTAAAATCCAAAATCGTATGGCTAAAGAGGGCATTCCGTATATCATTTTATTCATCGTGCCGGCGGCGATCTTTGCAGCGCTCGGCTGGTGGATCGCCGCAGGGTTGTGTTTCGGGCTGGCGGCTTTCATGGCGTTCTTCTTCCGCAACCCGGAACGGGATTGTCCGGTCGACGACCGGCTGATTATTTCGCCTGCCGACGGGCGCGTCGTCGTCGTTGCGCCGGTCGAACCCAACAAAGAAGATTCGCCGACGCAGATTTCAATCTTTCTTTCGCCGATGGACGTGCATATCAACCGCTCGCCGATTGCCGGCGAGATCGTTGAAGCGGTTTATAAGCCGGGCGCGTTTCACGTCGCTTCGCGCGATATTGCGTCGGTTGAAAATGAACAGAACATCCTGACGATTCGCGGGCCGTTGGTGACGATTGGCGTGCGGCAGATTGCTGGCGTGCTGGCCCGCCGCGTCGTGTTGTGGAAGAAACAGGGCGACCGCGTGCAACTTGGCGAGCGCATCGGCTTGATGAAGTTCAGCTCGCGCATGGATGTCATCGTGCCGCCCGAAGTCGACGTGCTCGTGCGTCCGGGCGAGCGCGTCCGTGGCGGCATCACCGTGCTCGGTCGCCTGCGCTGCGATTAGCGCACCTTGATCTCGGCAAAGGCAATCTGATTGACACGACCAGGGCGATTGTCGGCGGCGAGTCGAACGCAGTAGTATGTTCTTGAGTCGAAACCAGCAAGCCGGAGACAAGCAACAGATGAGTCGCCCGCAACGCCGCTCGAACCAGTGAGCGAGCCACAGGAGAACGCGAATGGCTGATGAAAGATTCGACCCGCCGCTGCCGCGCCCCATGCGCCGCTCGCGCAAAGCCGTCTATGTCATTCCAAGTTTGCTGACGACGGCCAATATCTTCTGCGGCTTTTATTCCATCATGGAAGCGTTCAGAGCGGTGAGCGCAATCGGGCTTGGCGCTTATTCCGGTGACTTATTTATCGGCGACATGGGAGTGTCTACGGTTCTCTCAGCCACCGAGCATTTCGACCGCGCGGCGATCACGATTGGCTTTGCGGCGTTGTTCGATCTGCTCGATGGCCGCGTCGCGCGCATGACGAATACGACTTCGGAGTTCGGCATCGAGTTGGATTCGATTGCCGATGTCGTATCGTTCGGGCTAGCGCCGGCGGTGCTGGCCTTCGCCTGGGGTTATGGGCAGGTGCCTGAATTGCGCAACGTCGGCTGGGCGGCGTCGTTTCTCTTTCTGATTTGCGGCGCGCTCCGCCTGGCGCGCTTCAACGTGCAGGCACGGCAGACGAAGCCGAATCTGCCGCCGAAGAATCCCAAGCTCGACAAGAAAGCCTTCGTCGGTTTGCCTATTCCTTTCGGCGCGGCGATGATCGCCTCGCTGGTTCACTTCTCGCCGCGACCTTTATCTTACATACAAGACATTCAACTGCCGTTCTCCAGTCAAACCCTGCCGGTCAGCGCGAAGATGTTGGCGACGGTCTTTGCGGCATTGGTCATCTGCCTGGCTTTTCTGATGGTGTCGACGCTGCGTTATTCGAGCTTCAAAAACGTCGGCACACAAAACACCAATCCGCGCGTGGTGATTCTCGCGCTGGCGCTCGTCGGCCTGTTGATCTGGTTCTATTCGCGCTGGATGCTGTTGATCGTTGCGACGATCTATGTCGCGCACGGGGTGGTTGGCAAGCTCTGGTCGCTCATCCGCATGCGCCGCAGCGCCGCGCCCTCCGAGCTTGAACTCGATAGAAAACCACAACCCTAGAAGAAGCGACGCGGCGATGGGGAGACAGGGAGATAATCGTCTGCACTGAACCTCTCGCCGCGTCGCCGCGTCGCCGTGTCGTTGCTTCAGAGCGGCGCGTAGGTGTTGAGGACAGCGAGCAGCGCGTCCATAGCAAACGGTTTGCTGATAAACGCATTGGCGCCGCTCGCCATTGCCAGTTGTCGTTCTTCGTCATGGGCCGAGCCGGATAAAAAAATGATCGGCAGGCGCGTATCGAACTGGCGCACCTGACCGCATAACTGAATGCCTGTGCAGTCTGGCAGTGAATTGTCGAGCAGAATCGCCGCCAGCCTGGTTTCGTGGATCAACCGCAAAGCATCGGCGCAGGTTGCCGTCACTTCACAACTATATCCCCACCCGCCAAGCATGACGCGCATCATCTCCTGCGTATCTGCATCATCTTCGACGCAGAGAACGACTGCAGAGCGACTAGACATGGGCAGTCCCCCTATTACTTTTTGCCATGGTTATCCGACACTGAGGGGGGAAGAGATCAGTTTAGCAAAAGCGGCGGCGCGCGCCAAGAAAATGATTAAGGAAATCGCTCGCGGTCGCCAGCGCGCCGTGGTTATTCGATTCGGCCAGACAGGAAAGAAACCACAGATAAAAAGAAATGATGAGTGATGAATGAGGGGGATGGCTAGAGATGCGCTTCGCGCACGGCGGAAACGGCAGAGGATGGGTTATAGACGATCCGGCGCAACGCGCCGACGCTGCCTTTTCCTCTTTAGTTTATCATTCATCATTCTGCATTCATCATTTTCCCTGACCTGCTGCGGCACGCTCGGCCACAATGATGTAGTTCCGCAGGCCGCCGGCGACTTCAGTCAAATCCTTTGAATAAGTAGCGCGCACCGGGCGATGCTCCTGAATCAGCTCTGTAATTTCCGCCGCAGAGGTCAGGCCAATCTCTTGATAGCCGATGGCCCACGTTCGCAGGTGCGACGCAGCGCGCAACAGGCGATCAATCATTGCTAGATAGGCGTGCTTCGATTGCGGCGCGGTCGTCAGCCGTTCGAGGTCGTTGGTTTCTGTGCTTGCCGAAGCTCGCACCCACGTTTCGCGCCACTCGGAACGCGCTTCGGCCCCGGCTTGCGTCGTGTGTGGAGCCGGCAAGCTCAGATAAAGCAGATCGGCGCGCGCCTGACGCATAAACGCTTCAGCGGGCAGATTGGCGCTGCGGCTGGGCGCATGACTGGCAGGGCCTGCCAGCGCACGGCCCGCCAACCGCCAGAAGATCGTCGTCAGCGGTCGCCTCAGTTCGCGTGTCTCGTCCGTGAAGGAAAGGGCATAATCGCCGGTCATCAGCCCTGTCGCAAGCGCCTGCGCGCGGCACGATTCGTCTTCAAGCGATTCGATGTTGCGCCGCAGATTGTCCATCCACCAGGCATCGGTTTCGCCGAACCAGCGGCGCAATTCGGGATTCGCTAAACGCACACCCGGCACGTAGACGTCTTCGAGCACACGGGCGATCTGCTCTTCGCCGAGCGCCGCCCGCGATTCGAGCATGGCCTGGGCCACCGCCGCCGCCCAGGCGCGCGGGTCGTTGGCCAAAATCAGCTTGCTCCATGCTTTCAAGTACAGATCGAGCCGCGTCCAGCCGAAGAACGGTATAGCGATGGAGCGAAATTCGATCTGCCGCAACACGCTCGCTTCAAAACCGAGCAGCGATTTGCGGTTATAACTACTTGACCGCCAGCCACACCATTTCGCCGTCTGCTCGTCGTTGAATTCGCGCAATCGCCCGCCCGTCAACAACCAATCGACCGGCGATCTTTCGGCGACCACCGGTTCGCTTGCGGCAACGGGCAACGCCGGCGACGGCGTTTGTAACTCATCTTTCAAATTTTCGGCCAAATTTTCGGCGCGGCTGCTCTCTTCGCTGTCAGTGTCGTGCGACCTGACCGTATCGGTTAGCGGCTCAAACGCAGGCGGCGCGGGCTCTTCATCCGGCGTGTTGTCGATTGCCGGGCTCGCTGCATCGGCGGTGCTGGCTTCCGGCAACACCCTATTCGTCGCGTTGTCGTTTGCCGTTGCCGCGTCATCCGACAGGTCAATCTCCAGTGGCGTATCCGTCTCCGTGAATGAAGCAGCCTCTGCAAACGGCGCATCCAGGCGCGCTGCCTCGCCCGGCGTAGAATCAGTCGCCGATTCGCGAGGCATCGCTTCAACGGTTGAGCCGGGCGCGTTGGGCGACTCTGCGCTATTTGACGTTGCGTGTGGGGATTCAGAAGACGAAGCCAGGGGCGGCGCAACCACCGGGTCGTCACTCATTGCCGGCGGGGTTGGCGCGGCTTGCGGCGCGGCCTGTGCGCGTATGTCGTCAAGCAGCGCCAGCAGCGCCTTGACGACGTAAGGATCGCATTCGATGCCGGCGGACGCTTTGAGGGTTTCCATCGCCTGCTCGGCGCTCATCGCGGCTCTGTAAGGTCGATCACCAATCAAAGCGCAGTAGAGTTCGACGGCGCGCAGCAGGCGCGCGCCGATGGGAATGTCTTCAAAGGCCAGCATGTCCGGGTAGCCAAGTCCGCTCCACCATTCGTGGTGCCAGCGCACCAGCAACTGCGCGTGGCGCGTCGCGTCGCGTTTGGCCATCTGTTGTTCGCCGATGACTGCGTGCCGCCACAGATCCATGCGCTCTTCGTAACTGAGCAGGCCCGCCGTCGCGTGATAAGCCGGCATCATCGCCTGCAAGCCTATGTCATGCAGCAGCGCCGCTTCGGTGACGGCGTGCGTGTCCTGCGGCGTCAATCCGAGCCGCCGCGCCAGCCGTGTCGCCAGTTCGGCGAGCAGGCGCGCGTGCGGGTAGTTGTATTTCTCGAAAGTGTCTATGCGGTTGGCGAGTCGGGTAATCTCTTCGTGCGTTTTGCCTTTAGCCGTCTCCACGCTGCCCCCTGCAAACAGGATTCAGGATTCAGGATTCAGGATTCAGCGAGCAGCTATCACCTGAATCCTGAATCCTGAATCCTAAATCCTGACGTTACAGGCTGCACACGCAGGCGTCAAGAAGCGCGCTCTGGCGGACGCGCAGCGTCTCAATCAGAGACCCGCGCGACTCGCGCCAGAGCGCCTGCCGATGATGAAGGCGGTTTATGCGGCGAGTTTGACGTCTGCCTTGGGACGCTCGCGGAAGCAGTTCTCGCACCAGCCATAGAGAATTCCGTCAATCAGGTGATAAGCAATTGTGTCGCTTTCGGCAACCAGTTGATGACATTGTTTGCATTCCCACTTGCGGCCCGCGCCGCCTTTCGCTTGTTCGAATACCACAGCCATTTCTTATTCGTGGACGCTGCCGTCCAACTCCTCCTTCGTTTAATCTGCGCTGATTCAATAGAGACAGCAAAAGCGCGTTTGATACTGCAAACGTCGCGCCCCTGCGCCGGTTCCATAATCAAGCGTCCGCCGGCAACTTTCTTTTAGCCTATTGGACTTGATAAATTCTTGAACGGGACTTGAGCGACTCGTAGATGATGCTTGAGCTTTAATCCAGAGGAATTGCCACAAAGACACCAAGACACAAAGGGACACCAAGAACATTGTGATTCTTTGTGTCTTGGTGTCTTCGTGGCAAAGCCTTTATTCGCATACCGCTCTAAATAAAACCGCATGAGAATGAGAGGGCGGCAGCATTTGCAGTGCTGCGACAAGTCGCCGCTTTTACGCATCGCCAAGAGAAAGCGGTGACAAGTCACCGCACTCCATATAAGCGAGTCTACCAATCCCTTGCCCTCTGATTTAGTTGATCAATTTCGGCGTATCGTCGGGGCCGGCGTCGAGCGACTGTTCTTCGAC